>CAXUBG010000001.1:0-36831 GCA_964249285.1 uncultured Terriglobus sp.
CACTGCCGCTACGGAGAGTCTAAAGCAAAGTCGCCGAATAACCGGATCACCTATCACCTCGCAAAATTTGCGAACGTAATAGAGCAAGAATATGGTGACCGGCCCGAAAACTATCCATGACGATACTTCGGCACCTGTTTCCTGACCTGTAAGGTGCATGTGGGCCGTTGCTCGAATATTATCCGCAAGGGATCTCCGGTACACCTCGAAAAACTCGGGCTGTATAGGGAAATCTACCTGATAACAAATTTGCTGCTGAAGCATTTGAATAGCCGCAGGATTCTTAGTTCTTGATCCCGCAGCCCAGACGCATAAACCAGCGCTTAAGACGCTGAGCGACGCTGCATAGCACATCGCGGTCTTGGCCGTTAAGCGCCTTTCCAGAACGTCCGCAAAAAAGCTAAAGCAAAGTACCGGCAGGAGCGTAAGCAGAAACGCTTCATGGATAAGGATGCAGACCACACAAACGGGCACGGCGGACAAGAAACGTACCGTCGAGTTTCGAATCAACAGCAAAGCAAGTACAAGCAAGAGGTGCACTACGTCAAAATAACCAACCAGATGACAAAGGAACGTTACCGCGAAACTTGACGAAAAGACCAAAACGGCTGAGCCGTCCTCGACACGTTCCAGCACTCCACTCTTCAGCACCAGCCATATGAAGAGGGAGAGCGCGAACGCAAGAAGAACATAAGAGAAAAGGGTAAAGCGCCAGTAATACTGCAGGTGCAGCGTTCGCGTGAACACTTGCCCGAAAAGTCCGCGTTTCACGAACCCTGCACGGTAGTCCACCTGTGCCTGGGTAGCGCTCCATGCTAGGGGCAACCCTGCTCCGCGGAACACTGCCAGAACACCGAAGACAAGCGCACAAGAGCGGATAAAGATATTTTCCGTGGAGAGGAACTCCTTGAAGGGCATGGCCTTGAACCATGTCATCGAGTCTTCCACTCTTCCATCATCCTGCGGAAATCCTTGAACAGGTAGTGCGAATCGTGCGGACCGGGCGATGCTTCCGGGTGGTACTGGACGCTGAACATCGGGTGTTCCTTGTGCTTGAGACCGGCGACGGTCTGGTCGTTCAGGTTGACGTGCGTCACCCTCACGGCATTATTGTCCAGCGTGTCTGGATCTACAGCGTAGTTATGGTTCTGCGAGGTGATTTCCACCTTACCTGTTTCCAGGTTTTTGATGGGATGGTTTGCGCCGTGGTGGCCGAACTTGAGTTTGTAGGTCTTTCCACCAAGCGCCAGCCCGAAGATCTGGTGACCAAGGCAAATGCCGAACATCGGCGTTTTGCCTGCAAGCTCCTGAACATTTTTGCACGCATAATCTAACGGCTCGGGGTCGCCTGGACCGTTGGAGAAGAAGACGCCATCGGGGTTCATCGCCAGCACATCCGCCGCGGGTGTTTGGGCAGGGACCACTGTTATGCGGCAGTTCTCGCGCGCTAGCATGCGCAAAATATTTTGCTTGATCCCGAAGTCATATGCCACCACATGCATGGGACGCGAGCCGGCGGGAAGCTCCGGCGGCAGCAGCTTATCTCCTGTCTCGTTGCGCGGGTCCCTGTCCGTCCACTCGTAAGTGGCCTTTGTGCTCACGGCACTGGCCAAGTCATTGCCGTCCATCTTGCGAATAGCCCGGGCCCTGGCGACCAACATATCGACATCCGTCACCTGCGTCGAGATCACGCCCCGCATGACACCGTTCGCGCGCAGATGCCGGACGATGGCACGCGTGTCCACCTCCGCAATCACCGGAACGTTGTATTTCTCGAGGTATTCGTCGGTGACCTGTGTTGAACGCCAGTTGGAGGACACAGGAGAAAACTCCCGCGTCACCAGGCCCTCGATGTATGGCCTTGCGCTCTCGTCGTCGTTTGGTGTTGTGCCGTAATTGCCGATCTGCGGGTTCGTGAGGACGACGATCTGCCCAGCGTAGGAGGGATCGGTAAAGATTTCCTGATAGCCGGTCAGTGCCGTATTAAAAACAACTTCCCCGGAGCGTTCGACGGGCGCGCCGAAGCCTTTTCCGCGAAAGATGCGCCCGTCTTCGAGCGCCAGGATGGCTTGCATTGCCTCTCCAAAGGAGTGGATTCAATCGATTCTAGCAGCCCGCAACCGCCCCATCAGCCAATGCTTACCAGAACATCGCCGCCGTCGAACTTCACCGGGTAAACCGGCACGCGCGAATGTTCCTCGGGGCAGTCTCCGGTAGCGGCGTCAAACGTCCATGCGTGCCACGGACAAACCACCGCATTGCCTTCAATCCAACCTTCACTGAGCGGACCGCCGCGGTGCGGGCAGAGGTTGTCCAAAGCAGAGAGTTTGCCGTCAATGTTGGCCAGACAGACGGCCACCCCTTGCACGTCATACTGGCCCACCTTGCCCGGTTCTGGTGCCTCTGCAGCCAAACACGCTTTAATCCACTGCCCCATGCCTTACCTCTCCAGCGTTGAGATGCACTCGGAAGTGGAAGCGAGAACGCGAAGTGCGCAATGGTAAACGCAAAGCAACGCACGTCAGCCGAGTGTCCTTGCGGTCCTGCTCTCTTGCGCTAGAGTCCACGCAAGCGCCGTGGCCGTGCTACCGTGAAGCCTGCATGGCCGAGCCGGCGCAACATTTACACACGACAGCACGCCGCGGGAAACCGTCACCGGAAATCGTTGACCCGCGATGGCTCGTCAGAACGTTGGGATTACTGATTGTGCTCGCGCTCGTCTGCGCCTATCTAACACTTGGTCTGCTGTTTTATCTTGGGTCGTGGCAGCTTGTGCTCCACCCCACGCACGGTGTGACGGCGGGTACTGGACTCCCCACGGAGCGGGTTCATCTCAACGCAGATCAAGCAGGCGCTCCGCAACTGGCGGGCGAGTGGCTTCCAGCCGCCAGCGCCGCGGGTCGACGGAGCTACACCGTTCTGTATCTGCGCGGAGGTGATGGCCAGCTGGATGTCGGGGACGGCACCCAAATCGCAGCTCTGCATGACCAGGGACTCAATGTCCTAGCATTCGATTACCGGGGTTATGGGAACAGTGCAGAGCGGCCGCACCCCAGCGAAGAACACATGCTGCAGGATGCGGCAGCCGGGTGGGCCTATCTGACTGGAGTTCGCAAGGTACCGGCAGACCATATCGTCG
Source organism: uncultured Terriglobus sp. (assembly GCA_964249285.1). GTDB lineage: Bacteria > Acidobacteriota > Terriglobia > Terriglobales > Acidobacteriaceae > Terriglobus. Next base: position 3,140 of record CAXUBG010000001.1, read on the forward strand.
TGTTTGGAAGCGGGACAGGCGTCTCTCTTGCCGCGCAATTGCTTCTGCGGCAGAACACCGGGGCGGCTCTGATCGGCTACAACGCCGACCCGGAAGTACTTACCCGCGCTAGCCGTGATCCGCGAAGCAGGCTGTTTCCGCTTCGGCTCGTGTTTCACGACCGCTTCCGGTTGGATGCTCTGCAACATCTTCGTCAGCCCAAGCTGTTGTACACAGTAGGCCCGCTCAATACCGCACGGAGTGCTGTATATCAGAACGCCGCAGATCCCAAGCTGACGGTCGAGGTACCGACGCACAACGCCGCCGAGGAAAGGGCAGCCTTAGAACGTTTTCTCGACGAAAACCTGCCTGCTAAACCGGGCACGCTCTCTGCCGTTGAAGGCCGAGTGAAGTGAAGGCCTCCGGTGTGCTGGAGGCCTTACATAGAGGTGGGAAGAGTTGGTGCGGATAGGTGAATCCGGAATCGTAGAAGGGTGACCCCGGCGTACTGCTTGCTACATCGGTTATGACGCTACTTTGCATGAAAGGTTGCGCTGTCGAAAAGTGACATCCGGCCGCATCTGCGGCGATACGTCTCAGATCGGAACTATGGCGCAACACGTCATGCAGCAAGCTGCGGCAGAGTGTAACGCTGCGGCACAACAACATGCAAAGCACCTGCGGGAACTTAGGCAAACCGCAGGAATTGCGCGGGCGTGATCGATGATCCCGGAAAGACGCTAGTGAAATCCCGAGTTCCCAACGTACGGTGCGCTGCCTCACCCAACACCTGCCGGAAATCAGTCGTTACTGCCAGATCACGGCCCTCGTTCAGTTGCGCGTCGTCCAGTCCAGGCCAGCGGCCATACACTTTGCCGCCCTTTACGCCGCCACCCAGCACAAACATGACATTGCCGTGGCCGTGATCCGTCCCGCCCGTGCCGTTTTGCCTGGCAGTGCGGCCGAATTCGCTCATCGTAACCAGCGTAATGTGTTCGGCATCCTGGCCCATGTCATTCCAGAATGCAGCGATCGCTTCGGAGAACTCCTTGAGCCGATTGGCTAGGCGGCCCTGCGTACCACCCTGCGCCTGGTGTGTATCCCAGTCGCCGATGTCTGCAAAAGCAGCCTCCACGCCAAGATTTGCCTTTATCAACTGCGCTACCTGCTTGAGGCTGTTCGCAAACTGGGTATTTGGGTAAACAACCCCCGGCGCCGGTTGGTAGTGCGCTGGATTGGCGGCTTTCAGCATCTTGACGGCCTCGAAAGTCTCACGCCCCTCGCCGCTCAGGATGCGGTCGTTGGTTCCCGCATACATGGCCTGAAAGGCACTGGACGCCGCAGCACCTGCCGCGCCCTGTCCGCCCCCCACGGCAAAGTTCTGCAGATTAGATACTGCCACCGCGGGCAGGCGTCCCTGCATGGTTCGCGGCACCTGGGTGCCAAGCGCGACGGCACGAAATGCTGTTGCCGTCTTTGGGTCGATGTGCTCGGCCTGCAGCGCACGGTTCAGCCATCCATCCTGGGTGCTCTTCACGCCGGGCGTGCCGCTCTCCATGTAATCCTGCGCATCAAAGTGAGACCGTGTTACATCAGGCGACCCAACCGCGTGCACGACGGCTAAGTGGCCCTGCTGGAAGAGCGTGCGCAGCGACGCCATCGCTGGGTGCAGGCCGAACTGGCCGTCCAGATCCAATACTTCATTCGGCTGAATGGCAATTGATGGACGCATGGCATAGTAATTCTTCTCGCGATACGGCACCACAATGTTCAAGCCGTCCGCGGCACCACGCTGAAACAGCACCACCAACTTCTTGCCGCTGGCCTGCGCGGCCGTCTGCTCCGCCACCACCGAACGCACCAAGAAGCTTGGCACAGTGGCTGTACCCACCAGGGCCAACGCCCCGTTCTTCATAAATCCCCGTCTGGAAATCATTACCATTCACCTCGTACCGATGCTGTACCTATCGACTCGCAATGAGCAGATCGTTCCGCTCGTCGCGCGCTACCGGCGCTGAAACTCCGGCGAACCTAAGAGCAACCCAGCCATTGCCGCAGCCTCCTTGTCCGCTGGAGGCGGCCCCATCTTGATCGGCGTTGCACCCAAGCCACGCTCTGGCCCTGCCTGCCCCTTCTCCGGTTTCATGCCCTTCTGCTTGCCCGCCAACATTGCGTCCAGCTGATCCTGCTGTTTGGCTTGCTTCTCAGCATCCGTCAGCGGCCGCGCGCCAACATTAGCGGCAAACTGCTGGGCGGCCTGCTGCGCCGTTGCATCGTTGCCCTGTGAGATAACCGCGGAACGCGTCTGCGCGCTCACCGGCACCTCCATCAGCTTTTCCTCCAGCAGCGATTCCTTGCGCGCGGCGTCCGGATCAGAACGGTCCGCCGTTAGAGAGATACTTTGCAGTCTCGCGCTGGTGCCTTGCAGCACCGGTGTCCAGTCCACGATTACGCCTCCAATGCGATTGGTGCTAAGGGAAAGCGCGAAGTTCATACGGTTAATGAGCGCTGACGAACTCAGCCAGGTCTCCTCGTCCCACTTGTAACCGGTGGGTGGCTGACATCCATAGAGTGGCATGCCCAGCTGCTGCAGTGATTGCACCAGCGGGAGCGGATTCGTGATGTCGGCTCCGCTTGCGCGCACGGCCGAGGTTACGTATTCGAGCGGTGTTTTCAGCTTCGCGTTGACCGTCGCGATAGTGAAAAATTCGGGGGAATGCACCATTGTACGCAGCACCTGCCGGATATCGCCGCCGCTGCTCAGGAATGTCTTCGCCATGCGGTCCACCATCGGCGCAGGAGGGGCGTCGCTGACGAAACGCTGCGCGATCTCGGTGGAGATAAAGTGCGCGGTCGCCGGGCTGGTTGCCAGCATGTGCAGTACCTGCGTGCCCTCGCGCTCACCGTCCTCGTGGATCGTGGTCCCCAACACGGTCTTCGATCCTGGCTGGTGCCGGTTGTAGTTGAAGATGTAGTCGCCGCCATCGTTCGGCTTGTCGAGCGTCCAGCCGGTGAAAACTTTCGCCACCTCGGTCACATCGTGTTGCGTGTAGCCGCCATTCACGCCAAGCGTATGCAGTTCCATGAGTTCGCGCGCGTAGTTCTCGTTCAGACCGAGATCCGCCTTGTTCTTATTGTTACGATGCTGCCGCACCGCCGCTTGCGAGTCCGGCCCCACGCTGGTTGCGTTGTCCAGATACATAAGCATCGCGGGACTCTGCGCCGTGGCTACCAGCAGGTCTTCAAACTTACCGAGCGCGTGTGCCCGGATCGTCTTTTCGTACTCGGGCAGCAGCGAGGGCTCCTGCTGATTCTTGCCGCTGAAGACATTGAAGTGGTTCAGCCAGAAGTCCGTCATCACCGCCTGGAGCTGCCGCTGGCTGTAAATATCCCGCAGCAGGCGCGATCCCTGGGTTTCCATGTTGATCATGCGATTGGTCCCGGCCAGAGCCAGCAGCGTCTCCTTCTGTAGCGGCGTCATGCCCTCCGCAATCTTGCCTTCCAGCGGCCCGCGCGCCGCCTTTCGCAGCGCAATTAGCTGCATAGGCGGCATACTCAACAAGCGGTCGTAGCGCTCATTAGGGGTGAGCGCCAGGATCGCATCCACCTGCGGTTTGGCCATGGGTTGCGTGCTCTGCTCCAGGTTCTGAAACTGCGCGTCGGCTGCATTTGCCTGTCCGGTTGCGACAACGGGAGTCACCAAGGTCTGAGCACCGGTGCCACCGGTCTGGCGAACAACAGGCGCGGCGGTCTGGGCGTCAGCCGCCCTCTCAACGCCTTTGTTCTTTTGTTGCATCTCGTAGAATTCGACCTGGTCGCCGACGATAGCCCGCTCCTCCGGGTCGCTGGGCAACACACCGGTGCGCGCAATCTGCTTGAGTGTATTCGGCTCGGGATAGCGGGCCAGCCGGTCCGCTTGCGCCATGCGCAAAGCCGGATAGGCGTCGAGGCGACGCTCCAGTGCGTCATCGTCCACCTTCTGCGGGTCCAACTGGCGCTCAAACCAGGTTTCGACTCCGATCTTCTCGATGGCCTGCTTGTCTGCCGTCGTTGGGCCAAAGGTGAAGCGGCTTAGCAGGAGATCGACTTGCGCGTTCTTATCTAATCGTTGTGGCAACAGTGCCTTCTGCGTCGCTGCGTTTGCAAGTGAGGCCGGAACGCCTCCTTGGCAAAGAGCTCCACAAAGCGCAAAGGTAAGCAGAGAGCGGAATTGAGGTGAGCAGCGCATAGCACTCTCCTGAGGTGGAGGATCGCGGGCCGCACAGCATGCAGCCGAAAGGATAGACCCTCTCCCGGCACCGGTGTTGCGCACGGTCGCCCCAAGACAGCGCTGCTCGCGCGAACCGGGACACACGCGGCGGGATCGCTAGAATTCGGCCAGATCCGCCATGGCGCGGAATAGATCGTCTGGCTGCGGCAGGATCGCATCTTCCAGCAACGGCTGGTACGCGACAAACGTGTCCCGCCCGGCGACGCGCCGCACCGGAGCATCCAAATCGTGGAACAGCTCGTCTGCGATGCGGGCCGCAAGCTCCGCACCAAATCCCCAGCTGCGCATGTCCTCGTGTGCCACGATCACTCGATTGGTGCGCCGGACACTTTCCGCAATCGCCCCGAAGTCGTATGGGGAAAGCGAGCGGAGGTCGATGACCTCTGCTGAGATATCCTTCTCACGTTCGAGCCGCTGCGCCGCCTGCAATGCGCGAGGGACGACCGCACCGTACGTCACCAATGTCAGGTCCTTGCCCGGACGGACCGTCTTTGCTTTGCCGAACGGGATCATGTAATCCGGTCCGGGGTTCTGCGCACGTCCGTAAGACTCACGGTAGAGCCGCTTGTGTTCCAGGAAGAGAACCGGGTCGTCACACCGAATCGCGGTGCGCAGCAGGCCTGCGGCATCCAGGGCATTGGACGGCATCACCACGCGAATGCCCGGTGTGTGCGTAAAGATACTCTCGCCCGATTGCGAGTGGTAAATCGCACCGCCGGTGAGGTACCCGCCAATGGGAACGCGAATGACCAGCGGGGCGGAATGGTTCCCGTTGGAGCGCCAGCGAATATTCGATACTTCATTGCGCAGCTGGTGCATGGCAGGCCAGATGTAATCAAAAAACTGGATTTCCACTACCGGTTTGAGCCCGCGTACCGCCATGCCCAGCGCCCGGCCAATGATGTTAGCTTCGGCCAAAGGCGAGTTAAAGACGCGGTCCGAACCAAACTCCGTTTGCAGGCCGGCCGTGATCTTGAAGACGCCGCCCTTGCCTTTCAGTTCACCAGCTTTCAGATACTCGTCCCGGCTGGCGTCCGCAACGTCCTCACCGAAGATAACGATGCGCTGGTCGCGTCGCATCTCGTCCCGAAGCGTGCTGTTGATCAGGTCGGCGATGGTGTGCTCGGTGTCACCCTGAGTTGGCCCCGGCGTCGTGTCGAAGACGTCCGCGGCTGGCGACAGATCCTCAGAGTAGACATGCTTGTCGATATCCGCGATGCGCGGCAGCGCAGCGGCAAGCGCAACATCGGCGGCGGCGCGCACTTCAGCATCCACTTCGCGATGCAAGTGGTTTAGAGCGTCTTCGGTCAGCACGCCTGTCCGGAGCAGCAGCGCCTGCATCCGGCCCATTGGATCGCGTAAGGAATCGGACTCCAATTCTGATGCGTGCCGGTACCAGCGCTCATCGTCGCTCAACGCGTGCGAGTAGGGCCGGATTACGTGCCCATGCACCAGCGCGGGCCCCCTGCCAGACCGGCAGTACGCTACCGCCGCTTGCATGGCCTCATAGCTGGCGACTGAATCCGTACCGTCCACCTCGGCGAAATGGAAGTTGGGGAAGTTTGCCACCAGGCTCGAAATATTACCGCCGGGAGTATTCGCCTCTACTGGCGTCGAGATAGCGTAGCCGTTGTCCTCGATGAGGAAAAGAACCGGCAGCTTGCCGTTCGATGCTGTGTTCAGCGCTTCCCAGAACTCGCCCTGGCTGGTCGATCCCTCGCCGAGTGAGACATACACCACCTCATCCGCTTCAAAGCTCACATCCTTGAACGCTCGGTAGTCCCGCAGGCCGTCGCTGGCCCGTGCCGCTCCAGGATGCGCAGCGAAATAGCGGCCAGCCTCCGCGCAGCCCACGGCATGAAGACACTGCGAGGCGACCGAGGACGAGGGCGAGACCAGGTGCAGTGGTTTGCTGGTCCAGTGAGACGGCATCTGACGGCCCCCGCTGCCTGGGTCATCCGCGCCCACCGACTGCCGCAGTTGATCCGTCACGCTTTGTCCTAGCGTCAGCGCCAGTGCCCGGTCACGATAGTACGGGAAGAACCAGTCGTATCCAGGCCGGAGCGCCATGCCTGCTGCCACCAGCAGGGCTTCGTGCCCGGCACAGGAAATCTGAAAGTAGATTTTTTGCTGCCGCTTCAGCAGGATTTCGCGGTCGTCAGTCCTTCGCGAAAGATACATCAGGCGATAGAACCGGACCGCCTCATCGTGCGTCAGCGGACCCAGTGCAGGGTCGGATGTACGCGCCTCCAGTACTGTTGTTGTCTGTGTCCCCATCGCTTTCCTGCCCTGCGAGATGGTGGATGCGCGGCGTGCGTCCCGCTTTGCTCCCTGCTGATTGTAAAGCGGTCTGGACGGAACCGGGCAGCTTCAAGCCGGGCAGCTTCAAGCCGATAAGCGGAGTGTCTCGCAATCGGGCAGCCGTTCCGTAGCCGCTGCCTGCTGCAGTCAGCCTCCAAAAGGACGACATCTCATGTCTGGATTTCCGCTGTTCGGTCGATTCGCGTTGTATGCCGTGCTACTTGCCGCGGCTGTCCTCTCGCGGGAAACATCCGTAGAAGCCCAGGGCACGGCTGCTCGCACCTTGATTGTTGTGTACCGCGATAGTTTGATCCCCGGCAACGCCGAAGCGAGGACGCGGGTAGCGGGCGGACGCCTGACGCGGCGTTACGAGCGGCTAGGGACTGCCGTCGTGAGCGCTTCGCCAGAGGCGGAAGCCATTCTGCGCGCTGACCCCAGCGTGGAGTTCGTGGTGCCGGACCGTCCCATCGCAGGCAGTTCCATGCTGTTGAGAGGCATGCCCGCAGTTGAGACCGCCTCCCAGAAGCGTGCGGCGTCTCCGGTGGACGCAGACGTACCCACCTTGCACCTTCCGCCGGACACCGCGGACACGTACTACACGAACTCGCCACAGGGATGGGCGGTGCACGCCGTTGGCGGATTCGGCGGTGCGGTCGCGGACAGCGAAACGGAGGGTCCGTGGGCTATTTCTACCGGACTCGGCGTACGAATTGCCGTGCTGGACAGCGGCGTCGACCGCTTTCACCCCGACATTGCTCCAAACCTCGTGCTGAATATGACCGAGGTGGATCAGACGGCGCAGCCGAGCGTTTGCGACGATGGCTCGCCGCAAGACCAGAGCGGCCACGGCACGTGGGTGGCGTCGCTTGCGGCAGGCGCGGCAGGCAACAGTACGGGCCGGGTGGTTGGCGTCGCTCCCTTTGCGTCGTTGCTGAATATCAAGGTGCTGCAACGCGTCGCTGGCACAGGCACCACCGTCGCCGAACGTTGCCACAATGGCCAGCCGACCGGTCTGCTCTCTTGGGTGTTGCAAGGGATCGACGATGCCATCACGCAACATGCCGATGTGATCGTGCTCTCAGTGAGTTTGACACTCGATCTATACAGCGGGGATTCTGCCGGGCTGAAGGCCAGTTTTGACCGTGTCACACATGCCGCCGCGAATGCTGGGGCGGTGCTGGTCGCTGCAATCGGCAACGATGCATTCAATTTGTCGAATCCGCGTTACTTCGAAATTCCTGCTGAATCGCGTGATGTCTTGGCGGTAGTCGCCTCTACCAATCCCGCCTGCGCGGAAAACCTGAACCAGGGATCGACGTGCGTACCAGGTCCTGTGACCCGGCCCTACTACAGCAACTACGGCACGGGACTGAACGCGGTGGCGGCGCCAGGCGGCAGCTATCCCCTGGGCAGCGAGGACGGCGTATCGGGATGGGTGCGGGGTGCCTGCTCCAATGGCCTGCCTGGCACCGCGGACGGGGCTCCGCTGGACGCGAATCACTCGGAGGGCTGCTTTAACCTCGGCCACGCGCAATATGTGCAGGCGATCGGCAGCAGCGCATCCGCCCCACTGACCGCGGGCGTCGTCGCGCTGGTGCGCGCGGCTCATCCTGACTGGAACGCCGGCACGGTTGTGGCGGCGGTGCGCGCATCTGCGGTCCCAACGTCCACGATGAGTTATGGCGTGGTGAATGCGGCCGCGGCGCTCGCTTACAAGCCGTAGGCACGGCATTCGAAACCAACGCTAACGCGAGAATTTCACGGAGAACGCGGAGTTTATTGCACGCGGCTGCGCAGCGAACGCGCCAGCTTCTCGATCTCTTCTGCCTCGCGGATCACCTGCACGTTCAGCTCATCCTTGCGGCTTTTATCAACGGAGTTCTTCAGGTCCTGTGCCAGCTTCAGCAACCTGTCTGCATCGGCGTGGGCAGCCTTTTGCCTGTCCTCCGAGGTGGCTTGTGCGGCTGGCACCGGAGTTGCAGGGGGCTTTGCCTGGCCCAGGGCAGCACAGGCAAGCAATACCGCCACCGCGCTTCCGAACGCGCGGCGTAACTTCTTTTGACCAGCCGGCGAAAGCATGGGAGCCATCCTACTGCCGCATCTGGTCGCGCACGGCGCGCGCCAGCTTTGCGATGTCGTCAAGCCGCTTCACATCGGCCTGGGCCGGCTCGCGTCCCTGCAGATCAGCGTCGAACTGCTTTGTCATCTCCAGCAGACGGGATGCGTTCTCCATCATGCGCTTCTTCTGCTCGTCGCGACGCGCCGTCAACATGCGATGGCGAAAGTCCGGATCGACCCCGTAGAGGTAGTCGCTGGTGTCGCCTGCGATCTTCGGGCCGACGTTGACCGGCGTGCTTCCTATGGGAGTGTCTGACCCGCGACCGGTCTGCGCACGCTGACCCAGCGGCACCGTAGCGAGAAGCACGAGCGCGAGTGCGCCAAGTGTGAGTTTCTGCCGCACGCGATCCATCCCTCCCGGCCAGCGATTACGGACGAGCGGTCAACGCTTGCAGAGGCGCGGCGTCTGCGCCATGCTGAAACGGGGCGTTCCGCTCGCCTTGATCTTACCGCTTAATACCAGAAAGGCGGATGCCATGTTGCTCTTACTGTCAGCGGCTGCGGCCAGCACAGCGCCGGACGAAAACTTCCGGGAACTCGGCCGGGCGTGGCACACCGATCTCGTCGAGTTTGTCCGGCACGACGCGCCCAAGATCATCTTTATTCTTCTGTTTGCCTTCATGTTACAGCGGATCGTGGCGTTCTCGTATCACCGAACGCGGCGTCTGGCGGACAGTTACGTTACAAACAGCCAGCGCGCGTCGCAGCTACGCACCATGGCGGCGATTGTTCGGGCGAGTTGCTACGGTCTCATCGGGTTCATTGCACTCCTGCAGATTTTGCCGCTGTTCAACATCGACCTGAAGCCCTTGCTGGCCTCGGCGGGCGTCGTCGGGCTGGGCATCTCGTTTGGTGCGCAATCGCTCTTCAAGGACATGCTGAACGGCGTCCTGATCCTGCTGGAGGACCAGTTCAACGTGGGCGATGTGGTCAAAGTCGCGGGGCTGACCGGCACGGTGGAAGACCTGACCCTCCGGTCCACCAAGCTGCGGGATGGAGACGGCACGTTATACATTATCCCCAACTCGCAGATAGCGACGGTATCGAATCAGTCGCGCGGCTTTTCCGTTGCTTCGTTAGCTGTTTCAGTGGACGCGTCCGCCGATCCGGATCGTGTCATGGACGTCCTGAAAACCATTGCGACAGACGTGCGGCGTGATCCTGCCTTCGCGGACGTTGCGATCAGCGATCCAGATGTGCCGGGCATTGACCGGATCAACGGGCGGGAGGTCATCTATTCAGTCACCCTGAGAGTGCGCGCGAACCAGGGGGATGGCCTGGTCCGGGCCATTCGGAAGAAGGTGCTGCTCACCTTCGAAAAGGAAGGCATTCCGCTGGGAACGCCGACCAGCACCGTCGTGATGCAGGCACACGATCCAACCACGCCGCCTGTGCAGGCTTCATTGACCGGCAGTTAGGTTTTGCGTGCCAGCACCAGCGTGATGTCGTCCGGTTGTTCTCCGCCTCCGATCCATGCGTCCAGCGCACGCATGACCTCGGCTGAAATCGTGGCCAGAGGCTCATGGCGATGCTGCCGGACCACCTCCAACAGGCGGTCCTCGCCAAACTCGCCGAAATCGTTCTCCGGCTCGGTGACGCCGTCGGAGTAGGCGATGATCAGGTCGCCTGATTCGAGCAGGCAGGTCTCCTGCTCATAGCGTATGTTGTCCATCAGCCCAACGACGGTTCCGCCGCAATCCAGCTTCTTGACCGTGCCGTTATTCCGCAGCAAAAAGGGCGGCAGTTGGCCGGCATTGGAATAGGTGAGCCTTCCAGAGCAGTCATCATAGTGGGCTAGAAACAGGGTCGCGTATTTTTCTGGTTGGGTCGAGCGGTAGAGGTGACGGTTAAGCAGTGCCAGGATGCGCGCGGGCGACTCGAAGAGTTCACCGCACTCCAGTGACTGCGCATCGGTCGGGCCGCGCGCATTGCCAGTAAGCAATTCCTCGCTGGCGAAACGGTAGGCCCGCACGGCCGAATGCAGCGTCGCCATCAGCAGTGCGGCCGAGATGCCCTTGCCACTAATGTCGCCGAGCGCCAGTCCGATGCCGGTGATGTCCCGGCGGTGCTCCGCGTCGTCGTGGAAGACGAGAAAGTCGTAGTAGTCGCCGGATACGGTCCGCGCGGGCCGGCAGATACCATGGAGGTCGAGTGACGGGACGCGGAGATTGGAGCGCGGAAAGAGATTAGCCTGCACCTCTTGCGCGATACCAAGCTCACTCTGCATCCGCTCCTTTTCCTTTTGGGATTCGATTAATCTTCCTAACGACCAGGACATGCGGTTAAACGAGCGGCAAAGATCCGCAAGCTGGTCATCGCGGTAGACCTGGATGCGATGCGACAGGTCGCCGCCGTCAATGAACAGCGTAGCCGCATACAAGTCCTCAACGGAGCCGGTCATGGTCCGCGTGAGCCGCATCGCCAGGTAGAACGCGAGCGTCTCAAGAAGCGCGAAAAAGACGAACACCGCGATAAAGGCGACACGCACGGTGTCCGTAATGCGTCCTGTCAGCCCACTGCCGAAGAGCTGGTTGAAGAGAACGGAAGGCCGTGACACCACGGTCAGCGGCACGGGCCGGGTTTCGCCGGTTTCCCAGTCGAGCACCGAGAGGGTTGAGGAGAAGCCCACCGCTCCATCCAGCAGGTTCGCCCGGTCCAGCCTGCTGCCGCCGGTGAGCCGCTGCCTGCGAAGCTTGGAAATCGTGACCTTTGGATTGCGCTGCTCCTCAAATGCAACGGCGGGGAACAACGTTAACTGGCCAAGCCCTTCTCCCACCTGGCTGAGGAGTTCCGGCGTGACCGGCGTGCTTCCTATCACGGTGACATGATGTTCGTTTCCCGCGGGTAATTGGTTGACGACGGCGATGTACAGTACGCCGCCATCCGCTGCGAAAAATTTCAACTGCCGCCCGCGCTGCCCATGCGGAATCCACTCCATCAAGCGCAGAGGGGTTTTATCGTTACCGGTAACTCCCGGGATCTCAATCGGCTGGTCATCCAGGTACAACGCCATCTGACGATCCAAAGCGGCCCTTTGCCGCGGTCCGGCGGGCCTTTCCAGGAAATCCAGCAGCCGTTCACGCGGGATGCCTTGCTCCACCCGCTGCCGGATGGCGATTGCCAGTCCCTGATCGATGGTCCACATATTGTCCAGTTGCAATTGGAACCGTGCCGCCGTTAGGTGAATGGCGAACTGGCCGGCCGCAACGTACGCCGAAAGGAACACCAGCGTGAAGAACAGGATGACCGGCGTGAGGCCAATCAGCAGGTACGTCAGAATCAGCTTATTTCGCAGCCGCCACAGCAGGCCGTGCCGCACGGCACGATAGAAAAACGGCACGGACGCAAGCACCGCAAGAAAGAAGAGCAGCCAACGAAGGGCGCTGAACAACCCACCAGCCTGCCCCGGTACATACGCCAGAAGAAAAGCCAGCGCGGTGAGACCCCAAGACCACCGCAGATACAGCGGCACAGGTGGCAACCCGCCACGAAGAGTGCCGCTTGACCTGGTGTAGAGCGGATCGGAGACCCTGTTCTGCTTGCGAGGCCTGAGTACAAGCGGCATGGATTAGCGTCCAGCCTCGGATAGCGCGGTGACGCGCAGGGCATGGCGCGTGGCAGAAAAATGTGCGCCCGCCAGCAGCATCAGGCCGGAAAGAAAGGCCCACAGCATCAGACTGACCGAGATCTGGAATGGACCATAGACGCTCGCGAAATCAAGATGGGGCAGGACGAAGATGTACAGGTGCTTTGCCGCCTCCCAAAGCAGGCCGGTGACAATCGCCGCCGGCAGCACGGCACGAACGGGAATGCTGCGGTTGGGTAAAATCCAGTAGATCAGGAAGAAGAGCGTCATGCTGCTGATGATGGCCAACACGGCCAGAAACCCTCGTGAGAGAGTGGCGTAGACGATGTTCTGGGTATGCCCTAAAAACAGAATGCCAAGTACGGATTGCTGGGCGGCTGAGGCCGCCACCGAAAACATGGCGAGCAGACCCGCGGAAAACGCAAGAGTCAAAGAAACGATTTGATTGTGCAGGTAGTTCCGGTTCTTCTCCGCACGCCACACGTTGTTTAGCGCGACCTCCAAGGGGAGGAAGACGCCCGTGCTGCTGACCAGCAGCATGACAACTGAGAAAACCTGGACATGGGCGTGTGGATGTACCAGCAGGCCCATGTTGCGCATTACAAAATCCTGCCCTGCCGGTAGATAGCTGTGCATGAGATGTCCAACCACCTCAAACATGGCCTGCGAATGGAAGACCCGCCGCGAGAGTGTGAGCAGGAGAACGATGAACGGAAACAGCGACAGAATCACATTCGCCGCCACGGAAAAGGCGTAGGTGTGCACGTCGGTCCGCGTCAAGTACTTTAGCAGCGCCAGAACTTGCGCACCCGACCCGCTTGCTACCGGCTCCGGCCAGAGCTCGCGTTCGCCGGGCCCCTTTCCCGGATCTTCAGGGTCAACGGATTCGAGCGGTGGTGTGATCAGGGCCATGGAAGACAGTCCGGCGCGGAAGCGTCCGGCCCAACCGATGCTAGCAGAGCGCCAGAGCTTCTTCTCACTTGACGGCGGGATTCGATGTGATGCGTTTGAGCGCCCATGACGCGCTCTCGGCCAGCACCCCGTCGTCCGCCTGCAACCACTGCTCCAGGCGCTCACGGTGTCGCGGATCGCCGCTGTTGCCCATTGCAATCGCCACGTTCCGCCGCAGCCGTGTTAACCCGGTGCGTTCCAGTGGAGAGCCGCGGAAGCGCCGCTTGAACTCTGCGTTGTCCATGGCTGCGAGCTCTTCCAACGGCGGATTCACCAGCTCAGGCCGGGCCTGCATTTCAGGGTGCGTGCCGGTGGGTGCGCGGCTGTTCCACGGGCAGACGTCCTGGCAAATGTCACAGCCAAAGACCTGCCGCCCCATGTGCTCGCGAAGCTCTTCCGCGATGCTGCCCTTCTTCTCGATCGTCAGGTACGCGATGCACCGGCTGGCGTCCATCTGCCGCGGCGCGACTAGCGCGTCTGTGGGACAGGCGTCAATGCACCGCGTGCATGTACCGCACCGGTCGGCTGCCGGCAGACTGACGGCCTCTTCCGCCAGCGGCAGGGACGTCAGAATGACCCCGAGCAGCAGCCACGATCCAAGCTCCTGGTTCAAGATGCAGGTGTTTTTGCCGGTCCAGCCGATGCCAGCCAGTTGCGCCAGCCAGCGCTCCACCACCGGCCCGGTATCGACGTAGGCGCGCGTCTGCACAGGTTCGTGCCCGGGCGGCAGGATTGCGTGGAAGTCCGCCTCCACCTGTCGCAGACCGCGCAGCAGCACGTCATGGTAATCCGCCGGGACTATCGAGCCATCCGCGGCGCGTGACCCGCTCCACGCGTAGCGCGCAATCCATCCGCTGCCGGGCGGCGCTGGATCAACGGACCTTGGCTGCGACGCGTGGTAATTCACAGCGCAAACGATGACCGACCGCGCCCACGGCACGGCGTCCGTGAGCGAGGACCGCAGGGGGCTGCCGTTCCCGTTGCCGCGCAGCATCCAAGCCATCTCGCCCGCAAAGCCCGCTTCCGCCCAGCGCACGACGCGCTCACGTTGTAACGCCTCCTCCGGCGAACCAGGCGGCGGCACCGCAGCGATTCCCGCCAGGTCAAACCCGGCGCGGAACGCCGCCGTTTTGATCCGTGCCTGTGCCTCAGGGGTAATCTGGACAGCCATGCTGTGTGACGCTCCGCGGAGGAAAGCACCCCCCGTTCAGACCAGTGTCACATCCCAGGCGTGACACTCTGCCAACTTTAATCATCCTTTGCTCTGCATCCACGACAAACAGGTTGCATGTGCACGGCACATCCTGTCATCATCGGTGCACCAGTTACTCCGGGTTTGAACGGAACGCACATACGCGGCGCGGAGACGGCAGTGGAGAAGCAAGGCGAAGTCACTATCCTGTTGCGCGAGTGGGGCGAGGGCCGCGAGGTCGACACGAGCCATCTCTTCGACATGGTGTATCCGCAACTGCGCACCATCGCGGGGGCGTTGTTCCGTGGCGAGCGGCAAAACTCCATGCTTCAGCCCACCAGCGTGGTTAACGAACTGTTTCTCAAGCTCGTCCGGCAGCGCAAGCTGGAGTTTGAGGACCGGCAACACTTCTACAGTTTTTCCGCGCGGCTGATGCGGCGCATTCTTGTGGACTACGCCCGCTCAGAGCACCGCCAGAAGCGCGATGGCGGCGATGCCGTACCGCTGCTGGACGGCATGATGATCACAGACGCTTCGCCCGCCGAGTTGATTGACCTGGCCCGCGTGCTGGAAGACTTGGAGGCGCTGGACGAGCGGAAGTGCCGCATGGTGGAACTCCGGTGGCTGCTTGGCTTCACCGCCGAGGAAACGGCCGATCTCATGCAGCTTTCGAAAGCAAGCGTGGATCGTGACCTCCGCTTCGCGCGCGGCTGGCTGCAAGACCGCCTGCAACCGCGCACCTGATCCATCCCGGCCGGCTTTCTCGCCTCTGTAAGAGGGCATGACATGGCAGAAGGGTACACGGAGGACAAATCGCCCGTCACAACCCAGTGGGAGAGTTCTCACTGGCTGCGATTGCAGGAGTTGTTCCACCTGGCGAGCGAGGCGGCTCCGGGCGAGCGCACTCGCATTCTGACCCAGGCTTCCTCTGACGCGGAATTGGTTGATCGGGTTCTTGCTCTGGTAGCCGCCGCAGAGTTCGCTTCCCCGGCAGTCCCAGCCACCGGCGCACTGGGCACGAAGCTAGGACCGTATACTCTTCTGCGTCATCTTGGGAGCGGTGGCGCGGGTTCGGTGTACCTGGCGGAACGCGTGCTGGGTGGCGCGGTGCGGCAATGCGCGGTGAAAGTGCTTGCGGTGCACGCTGCGGGTCCCCAATTCCAAGCTCGCTTTCAGCGTGAGCAGCAGATCCTCGCTTCGCTTAACCACCCGCACATCACGAAGCTGCTGGATGCCGGAATCAGCGACACGGGCGTCCCGTATCTTGCCATGGAGTACGTAGACGGGATCGAGCTAATGCGCTTTTGTGACGAGCGCACGATGACCGTGCCGGAGCGCATCAGCCTGTTCCTGCAAATTTGCGACGCGGTCTCTCACGCGCACCGCAATTTGACCGTGCACCTTGACCTGAAGCCGTCTAACATCCTGGTCACAAACGAGAGCGATCTGAAGCTGCTGGATTTCGGGACGTCCAAGCTGATCGACGTGAACAGCACCCTGACGACGACTGTGATGGCGACGCCCGCCTACGCCAGCCCGGAGCAGCTGCGCAATGAACCCGTGACGACAGCGTGCGACATTTACGCACTTGGGGCCGTGCTGTTTGAACTGCTCACGGGACGGCGTCCGTATCAGGACAGCTCAGTTTCCGCGATGCTCGCGAATGCCATGCGCGAAGCGGAGCCACCCCGCATGACGGCGGCAGTGACCGAGGCTGCCGCGAGTGCGCGCGGAAGCAGCGAAACCAAACTGCGGCAGAGCTTGACAGGCGATCTGTCCGCCATCGCCGCCTGTTGTCTGCGCAGCCGTCCGCAGGCGCGCTACAACACGGTGGACTCTTTGGCTGCGGACCTCAGGCATTACCTGGAGGGCCGTCCCGTTTCCGCGCGCAAGCAGACGGTGCGTTACCGGCTGGCGAAATTTGTGCGCCGGAACCATGCCGCCGTATTCTCCTCGGCTCTAGCCGTGCTCTTGCTCCTGGCGATCGCCGCGTACGCCTACGTACGTCAGGAACAGGCATTGCGTGCCGGGGAGCGAGCGGAGCGGATGCAGACCTTTCTCTACAATCTTTTCAAGCTGGCCAATTCCAATTACACCGGTAAACCTGCCGCCACCATCCCGGAATTCCTCGAACTCGGCGTACGCGTCCTGCCGGACTACATTAAGAATCCAGCCGACCAGCGCGCCGCGCAACTCAGCCTCGCAGAGTCAATGTTTGAAAACGGCGATAAAGCCGGTGCGCGCAAGGTCTATCTCGCCGTCAGTCACTCCGCCGCGGCCGCGCACGACATCAACGCGCAGGCTGAGGCGGATGCTTTCGCCGGCCACATCGCGTCTCAGCTGGGCGATGCAGCGCAGGGCGCGGACCTGACAGGAATGGCTCTGCGGCTCTCCAGCGAACGGGGCGTGCAGCCCAGCGTGCGCGTGTGGAGTGAGATATATTACGCGCAGGTCCGCGAGGGTACAGATCAGCGATCCGACGCCAATCTCCACCTGCTAAGAGATGCGGTCGCGCAAGCACGCGCGGACAAACTGCCGGAGCGGGAGCTAGCATTCGCAATGGCCACTCTGGCCAGCGACTTGGAGGTCCGTGGCGACCTCGATGAGGCAGAAGGCCTTGTTAGACAAAGCCTAGCCATTTACAACACTGAACCCTATGCAATATGCGATCAGTCAGAAATGTACGCCGACTTAGGTTACATCGCAGGTTCGCGTGGCGACCAACAGGGCAGTGTGTCTCTCTTTCAGAAGGCGCTTCAGGGCGCAATCTCATGCACCGGACCAGACAACACCAATACTCTACTCATCCAGGATTACACCGCGCAGGCGTTGCTCAACGTTGGAGCGGCAAAGGAGGCAGCAGACCTGATGAGAGATGCCTTGCCACGCTGGCGCAGGGCTAAGGCCGCTGGTCCGGACTTGGCTAATGCGCTGCTGTACACGACGCTTGCGTACAAAGACTCAGGTCAGCTGAAGGAAGCGGAAGAATCAGGCAGGGAACTTCTAGAACTGGAGCACCGCACATTCCCGGCAAAGTCACATATGATCGGGTCGGGCGAGCAGGCCGTTGCAGAGACGCTGATTGCGGAAGGTAAGCTGCAGGAGGCGCTGCCGCACGCAGAACTGGCTGACAGCACTCTAATGGCAACGTCGCGGACACCAGCGTACAAAGCCGGGGCAGAACGAATGCATCAGGTGTTGCTGCAACTGCGGCAAAGGCTGAAGGAGTAACTGCAACGGACCAGTCAGTCGAGACGCACCAACATTTGCCTCAAATCAGAGGCATCACGGCAAGCTCTTAATCGCTCAGCTTCAATCCTCCCCTCGACTCGCAGCTAAACGGGTAGGTGAACGACTTGCCATCAAGGCTGGAACAGATTGCCGCTTCGGCAATCTGTTCGCCTTTTCAGTTCTGGTCTCCCGGCCTTTGCTCCGTCAGCCAGTTTGCGCCGGCGGGCCAAGGCGTTTCAGCCCGCGTTCGCCCATAGGCCGCGAGAAACGCCCTTTTTAGCAGCTGTCTTTTTCGCCGGAATGGATTTCGCTGCTGACTTCTTGCCCGTTGATTTTATTGCTTGCGCCTTCTTTACTGGCGCCGGCTTGTTTGCTGCACCCTTCTTCACAGCCGTTTTGCCTGCGGCAGTCTTGGCTGCCGGTTGGCGGCTGCTGGTCTTTGTTGCTGATTTCTTTGCCGGAATGGCCTTCTTTGCGGCATATTTTTTGGCGGGAGGTGATTTCTTCAACGCGCTGGTGCCAACTGCTTTCCGGGCGCCCGATTTGGCGGCGGTCTTCTTCGCTGCCTTCTTTCCAGCGCTCTTCTTTACGGACACTGATTCGTTCTCCGGATAGATCAGCTTGTTGAAGTTGCTCTCCGCGCCTTCGGCGGTTACATCCTGGTAGATCAGTTCCAGGCCGCTCGCGTCGAACTTCCCGAAAAAGTCGTCCCACTCGATCTCTTTTAAAGCGCCGTCGTTGTGGTACGGTGCCTTGGGAAACATGAAACGCAGGATGCCCGGGCCTCCGTTGCCCTCGGTGCTCGCCACCTCACCGGGCACCGCTCCGCGCGATTCCGCCCACTGCTTGATTTCGTCGTGATCTTTTGTAGTCTTAGATAACGCCATGAACAACCCTCCCGGTGAATTGGGATGGCAGTCGTGCGGATGGGGAGTGCCGGACGGAAAGTATTTTTGCATCGCTTGCAGTGACCTGCGCCCAAGTGTCCGCGGCTGCTTAAAGCGAATGCCGATGCTACGATTGAAAGCGGTCCGCACGCAAATTCTCCCGTCCCTTAAGGCTGAGACTACCTCTTGATGCAAACTGCCGTTCCCCGTTTCATTCTTGCCGCCCTGATCGCCGCGCTCCCTTTACAAGCACAGAAAGCACCGATCCAGATCATTGCCGACCTGACCGAAGGCGCACGCCACCTTTACCACGCGGAGATCGACATTCCGGTAAAGCCGGGGATCGCAGATCTGATCACGCCGCAGTGGATTCCAGGCACGCACGCTCCAGGCGGGCCGCTGGCGGACATTGTGGGCGTGGTCTTTACTGGCAACGGGCAGGTGCTGCATTGGCGGCGTGACGATGTGCAGCTGGCGGAGTTTCACGTCACCGTGCCCAAGGGCGTCACCAGCCTGCACGTACACCTGGATTCGATTGTCTCCGAACGCGTGACCACGAAGATGTCCGTACTGGAGTGGGAGCGCGTCATGATGTACCCCGCGCACGTGCCTGTCCGCGATATCCCCATCCAGCCGTCGGTTACGGTACCCGCCGGATGGGGAACGGGGACCGCGCTGACACCGGCCGAAACCGTTCCCATCCCCGCTGTCACGGGTGTCAGTGAGTCAGCGCACGCGCCTGCTCCGGGTTCCGTCACCACCAAGTACGCCGTGACCAATGTGGAGCAGCTTGAGGATTCGCCTGTGATCACCGGCAAGTACTTTCACGAGTTCCCTCTTGCGCCAGAGATCATGCCGAAGCACTTCTTAGACGTTGTCGCGGATGAGCCGGACGACGCCAAGATGCGTCCCGAAGTCTTGGCCGAGGTCAGCAATCTTGTCCGCGAGGCGGACGCCAACTATGCCTCTCACCATTACAGCCAGTACCACTTCCTGCTGACGCTCTCAGACCGCGCGGGCGGCGAAGGTTTGGAGCACCACCAGTCCTCCGACAACGGCGTTGGCGAGAAGGGCTTTGCTGACGACGCGCATCAGCTGGCGGAGGCTGACCTGCTGGCGCACGAGTTCACTCACTCCTGGAACGGGAAATATCGCCGCCCTGGACGCCTGTACCAGCAAGATTTTGCCACGCCGCAGCAGGGGGACCTGATGTGGGTCTACGAGGGCATGACGCAGTACTGGGGCAACGTGCTGGCCACGCGCGCGGGGCTCAAATCGCCGGAGCAGTACCGTGAGCTGTTGGCGCTGTCTGCCGCGCAGCTGGACTACAAGCCGGGCCGGGCATGGCGCTCCACCGAAGATACCGCGATTGCCGGCAGCTTGATTCGCGGCGGCAATCCGCAGTGGGTCAACTGGAGGCGCGGCCAGGACTACTACCAGGAGGGTGAGCTGGTCTGGCTGGATGCGGATACCACCATCCGCAAGCTGACGGACAATAAAAAGTCTCTGAATGATTTTGTGAAGATTTTCCTCGGCAAAGGTGGTAACACCGGACCCATTGTCGCGAGTTATGAGTTCCCCGAGTTAGTGAAGGACCTGAACCAGGTCGTTCCGTACGACTGGGCCAAGTTCCTGCATGACCGCATTATGAATGTCAACCCGCGCGCCGACCTGGACGGTATCGAGCACGGCGGCTATAAGCTGGTTTATCAAGACCACCCCACCAAATCCGAGCGCACGTTGAGCGCCAACGGCGGTCGGCGGGCTGGCGGCCCGAACGTGTGGTATTCGCTGGGCCTGCGCCTGAACGGGGAAGGCACCATCACGGATATACGATGGGATTCTCCGGCGGACAAGGCGAAGCTAGCGCCCGGTGAGAAGCTGACCGCTGTCAACGGCGAAGTCTACTCCGCCGACACGCTTCGCACAGCCGTTGCGAGGTCCAAGACAGAAACCGCGCCCATCCACCTGCTCGTGCAGCAAGAGTCCGCGGTTCTGCCCGTCGACATTGACTATCACGATGGTGAACGCTACCCCGCCATGGTTCGCGTGGACGGCACGCCCGACTACCTGGACGACATCACCAAACCGCTAACCTCGTTGATAACGCAGGTCAAGCTCGCGCAGTAAGGCTGCGGCACGGAACGGCTCGGCCGCGCAACCCATGGGTCGAGCCAAGTGTACGCCTGCTTACTGCACGTCAAGGTCGAGCCTCGTAGACCACATTGAACGGCGTCTCCGTGGCGCGCCGAAAGCGCGAGAAGCCGGCGGAGGTAACAACGTCACGGATGCGTGTTTCTCCTGCTTGTGCGCCAAGGCATAAGCCTACCTCCTGCGAACGCGAACACGGTGTGCAGAGCAGCGTCGAGAAGGAGTAGTAAATCTGGCCAACGGGATTCATGTTGTCCCTGAGATCGTCGTGCGCGAAGGGTTCCACGATCATCCACGTTCCGTCTGGCTTAAGTGACTGGAGGATGTGCTTTGCCGCCCCCACTGGATCACCCATGTCGTGAAGGCTGTCGAAGACTGCGACGAGATCGAAATCCTGTCCGGGGTAGGCTTTCGCTGGCGCTTCTTCAAACGTCGCATTTGGCAAGGCTTGCCGTGCCGCTGACGCCTGTGCTCCAAGCACCGATGCGCGGTGATAATCGAAGCCTATGAAGTGGGAGCGCGGAAATGCTTTCGCCATGAGGATGGTTGACGCGCCCTTGCCGCACCCCACATCCGCCACCCGCGCACCAGACTCGAGCTTTGCCTCCACACCCTCCAGCGATGGAATCCACGAACTCACCAAGTTGGCCGCATAGCCTGCCCTGAAGAACTTTTCACACCCGTGGAAGACGCCTTCATTATGCTCCCCCCAGCCGATACCTGCTCCGGTGCGAAAGGCCTCCGTCATGCGCGGAACCGCGGCCAGCGTACCCAGGGCAAACTCGAAGGCTCCTGGCAGATATGCGGGGCTATCCTCGTTGGCGAGGGTGAATGCCTGCAATTCGCTTAGGCTGAACATGCCTGTTTCAGAGTCGTACGTCACGTAGCCGCTGGCCGCCTGTGATGCCAGCCACTCCCGCACGTACCGTTCGTCCGTTCCCGTTTTAACGGCGAGTGCAACGGAGTTCATCGGCTCTTGTGCAAGGGCGCGATAGAGGCCAAGTTTGTCGCCGATGACCACCATGCCAGCATGGATCGTTGCGCCGAAGTCTCCTACAAATCGTCCAATGAAAGCATTCAGCTGGTCCATGTCAAGCGCCATGATCTCTCCTCTTGAGCGGGATCAGTCTAGCGTATGAATTGCGGGTTGCAACTCTTTTCTACGGGGGTGAGTTATTCCATGCTCATTCAGCGCAGGAACTCCAGAACTGCCCTGCTGCGGCAACGGTCGCGGCCGATGTCGCTGCTCCACACAGCATCCTGACTCCGTCACGCAGGCACACGCCAATGCAGCGGTCTGGACGGTACGTGCAGGCGGCCAGGTCGTCGATGTCGAGCAAGCAGGTGTTGATGCAAAGAATGGTTTTGGGCGGGGCCATCCGGTCGACCATGCAAACAACTTCGAGCTTGGATTCGAGTTCGTCTGGTACGAAGTCGATGACCAGGTCGGCGTCACGCACGGCGTCCTCCACGGTAGTGACGAACACTAACGAACCGGACATGCCAGCCGTTGGAATCTCCTCCAAGGCTTCGCGCAGGCGCGATGGCAGAACATCTTCCAGCACGACGTGGTGCCCGGCGCGCACGGCCTGAGCGGCAAGCGAACGGCCCGCCTTCCCAGCCCCAATCAGGGCAAGGGTCAACCGGCCGGTGCGGCCTTGCTTCTCGTCCGAGGGAGCAGCGCGGAGGATTGTGTCCGGCCCGTGCGCAAGGGCCAAAGGTCAGGCCGCCTCAATAGCTTTGACAACAGATTCGTAGCTTGGGTCGGATTTGCGAATATGTTCGGCAACGCGCTCACGCTCCTCCGGTGTGAGCGCAGGCAGGACGGCATGGATGCGGCGCAGCGTTCCCGAGATGTCGTCAACGTAGTTCATGGTGCGGATGGCTTCGCCAGAGAGCGGCATAACAGGTACTCCTTCTTTGCCAGTGTAGTGCATGGATGCTTGAACCTTGGGCCTTCCGCCCGGTCAGGATGTAGTGACGGCGGCGAGTTCTTCAGGGGTGCTGGGAGATTGCAGCCGGCGACGGGATCGCGAGAGCATCGGTGAACGCCTCTTCCGGCACGTAGGCGTCGCGGTCGCACTCTTCGGTGATATGCCGCAACTGGGTCGCGAGATCTGGGTGGAGCGCTTCGGTATGGAAGCGCCACGTCCAATTATTTTCCGGAGCGCCAGGGGTGTTCATGCGTGCTTCGTCGCCGAGGTGTAACACGTCCTGCAATGGGATTATGCAGATGGAGGCGACAGACCGCTCGGCGCATCGGATCATGGCCCAGACGACGTCGTTTGGATGCGCGAGAGGGCCGAGGTACGTCAACAGGTTCATGCGGTCGGCGTCGCCAGCGCTGTGCCACCAGCCCAGCGTGGTGTCGTTATCATGCGTGCCGGTGTAACAGACGGTGTTGCGGTCGTACTTATGCGGCAGATGCAGGTGTGCGCCGCGGCCCGCGAAACCAAACTGCAGAACGCGCATACCGGGCATGCCAAAGTCGCAACGCAGCTTCTCGACCTTGTCGGTGATGACGCCAAGGTCTTCCGCGATGAGCGGCAGTGCGCCTCCAAGTGCAGCCTTGAGGCGATCAAAGAGTGCAAAGCCTGGTGCTTCCACCCATTCTCCATGCATTGCCGTCTCTTCTTCAGCAGGGATGCGCCAGTACGCCTGAAAGCCTCGGAAATGATCAAGCCGCAGCAAGTCGTACAGTTCCAGTTGGCGTTTGACGCGGGCCACCCACCAGTCAAAGCCGTGCTGTTCCAGATAGCGCCAGCGGTATAACGGATTGCCCCAACGCTGCCCAGTTGCCGAGAAGTAATCCGGCGGCACCCCGGAGACAGCGGTGGGACGATTATTCTCGTCGAGTTCGAAAATCTCCTTGTTGGCCCACACATCCGCCGAATCATAGGAGACAAAGATCGCCATGTCTCCCATCACGCGGATGTCGTTTTGCGTGCAGTAGTCGCGCAGCGCTTCCCACTGTCCCGCGAAGAAGAACTGGATGGCGTACTCAGTGTCGAGCGCGTCCTTCTGTTCTATGTCGAAGGCTCGAAGCGCGTCTTCGTCATGCGCGGAGAGTTCTTCGGGCCAATCGTTCCAGTGCGTGTAGTCATAGAGGCGGCGAAGGACGGTGTAGCGCGCATAATCAACCAGCCACGAAGCGTGCTTCTCCTTGAACTGTTCAAAGGCATCTAGGTTTCCACTCTCAAGAAAGCGGCGCGCGGCGCGCTCAATCAGCGGTAACTTCTCCGCCGCTGCGCGGCTGAAGTCTACCGGGCCGTTATGGCCTGCCAGGCCATCAATCTCACCTCTGCCCAGCCAGCCATCCTGTTGCAGCTTCTCGAGAGACAGCAGCACAGGATTCCCAGCAAAGGCGGACAGCGCTGAGTAAGGTGAGTTGCCATAGCCTGTCGGGCTGAGCGGGAGGACTTGCCAGAGCCGCTGCTTTGCCGACACAAGAAAATCGACAAACTCATACGCCGCAGGGCCGAAATCGCCGATGCCGCCGTATGAGGGCAGCGACGTGACATGCAGCAGAATACCGGACAGGCGTTCGGAGATCATACGGGTGTGATGCGCAAAGAGGGCAGACGAAAACGGGGCAGCAAGGCACTGCTGCTCCCGCCTGCCGTAGCTAACTAGATGCCCAACGGTGAGCGGTTCGCGGCGGGTTGCTGTATGACACGGATCGCACCCTGCTTCGTGTATTTGTCGATCAGGGTCTGCATGTAAACGCCAAACATCTGCGCGCGCTGCTGATTGGTGAGTTGCGCCTGCTGCGTGGCGAAACTCTTCGCAGCCTCTTCCGCCGAGGGTTGTTGTGTGTCCAGTATCTGCAGCACTTCCCCGCTCTGGCCGGAGTTCAATCCACCGCTGATGCCGCTTCTCGGCAGGTCAAATGCCACCGCGGCAGGGCCGCTCATTTCCCCAATGTCGGGAACGTTGGCCTTGCGGTCGACAAAGTCCGAAGTCTTGACCGGGACGTTCATCTCATCTGCGGCCTTCGCGAGATCGTTCAACTGGTGTGCGCGATCCGAAAGTTTCGCGAGCTTGGCCTGGAGCAGTTGCGGAACCTGCTCGGCGCGGTAATCGTCCAAGATATGACTCTTCCACTCCGCAAATGTGGGTGCGTGCGCGGGCTGGATGTCAGCCGTCTGGTAGACAGCCATCGTACCCTGACCGGCGGGTGCCAGGCGCGGCGCATCGCCCTTCTTGCCTGTGAAGGCCGCCTGCACCAGTTGCGCGCTGTCGGGCAGGCCTGCGATCGTGGCGTCGCTGGCGATGGCGTCGGTGGTAACGGCTTTGGCACCGTGGTCTGCCGCAGCTTTATCCATGCCGGACTTTGCTGCTTCTGACGCAATCTGCAAGGCGAGCGCCTGCAGCGCCTTGGTGCCGTTCTGTTGTTCAAGGATGGGACGAATGTCATTCGCCACTTCCGCGAGTTGCTTCTGATGCGCTTCGTCCCGAGCCTCTGCCTGGATGATGTGGTAGCCGAAGTTGGTCTTCACCAGATCGGAGGTCTGTCCGGCTTTAAGCGCCATCGCCGCGTTCTGGAAGGCTGGCACCATCTGGCCGTCCGCCTTCACATAGCCAAGTTCGCCGCCGGAATCCTTTGACCCAGGGTCGCCGGAGTTCGCCTTCGCCAGCGATGCAAAGTCCGCACCACCGCGGATTTTATTCAGAAGGTCCTGCGCCTTGGCCTTGGCCGCCGCATCTGTTTTCGCGTCCGCACCGGCGGGCACCGGGATCAGGATGTGCCGGACTTTCACCTGCTGGTCCACATGGTAGTCGGCCTGATGCGCGTTGTAGTACGCCTGCAACTCGGCGTCGGTCACTTGCGGTTTACCCCCGGGCAGGTTTGCCAAAGTGACCGGAACATAGATGATCCTTCGCTTTTCCGGCACGGCATTCGAGTATCGTGCCTTGTTGCGGTTGAAGTAGTTTTCCAGGTCGCTATCGATCGGGTTAAGAGTCTTGGCGACGTCTGCGGCGTTGACGACCGCGTACTTAAATTTCACCTTCAAGCCTTGCCTGCGGACGAGTTCACGCACGGTGCTCTCCGGTACAACCGCTCCCGCTGTGACGAACTGCACCAGCCGGCGCGAGGTAATCTCTTCTTTCACCTTTTGCTCAAACTCTGCAACGCTGGGAAATCCAAGCTGGTTCTGCACAAAGGCGCGGTACTTCTCGTCACCGACGAACTTGCCATCCGGAAAGAAGAACTGTCCGAGTTGGCCTGTCTGCAATTCCTGCTGTACATCGGCATCGGTCGCGGTTAGATTCAGCCGCTCGGCTTCGCGGTCTTCCACGGCGGCGGCAACCAGAACCTGTTGCGCCTGCGCTTCAAAGCGGGGCATGAGGAACGGCATATACTGCGCAGGCAGGTTTTGCTGGCGGGCGAGCGACTGCGCGTACTGCGCTACCTCAGTCGACTTGATCTGCGTGGTTTCGCCGAAGATGCGGCCCAGGAACCCCGGTGTGCGTACGGTGGCGTACACACCTTGTGGTGTACTCTCCATGCCTTGGCCGGGCACGAGATACCAGATCATGGAAAGCACGACAACGCCGATGATCACGGCGAAGATCGCCTTGGTGACGCGATTATCCTTCTGCAAAGCACGGAGCATGTTGTAACGGGAACCCTTCAGGAACTGGACGCGCTTTGCGCGTAAGTGCACACTTCTGAGACGAAGTGCGAACACCTTTCTAAGTATACGTGACACCGTTCATGCAGACGCAGGAAAGCCGCGAGCCTGGCTCGCGGCTTTTCGAGTGTTTGCTCTGAACTATTAGTACCAGTAGCCCCCGCGGTAAAAGCGGCCATAGTATGGGTACGGGTAGGGCGCTGCATACACGCCTACGGGGTATGAACGCCGGTAAGCACCCGGTTCACCACGGTACGCATTGGAAGGCCCAGCGTAACCTCCGAGGCGCTGCATCTCTCCCTCGGAAACTGTGGTAATGGGCAGCGGAGCGGTGAGCCGGAAACGTAAGAGCGCTTCGGGCGGCAGGTTTGCCTGGCCCGTGTTGGACGCGGCAGCCGTGCCCAGGCCTGCCGCTCCACCTACGCCCGCACCGATGGCTGCGCCCGTCCCGCGCCCGATAGCAGCACCCAGCAGAGCGCCGACACCGGCACCGATGATCGTTGAATTGACAGACTGCGCTGCTTTGTCTCGGCCGTTTACCGTGAAGAGGTCGCTTTGCAACGGGTACCGCTGGCCGCCAAGTTCGAGCGCGTTCAGTTGCAGTACAAGTTCGCCGCGCCCTTTCAGGATGCCAGATCCCCTCGCATCCATTACGGTGCCATCCACCGTGGCCCCACGCGGGATCGCAATTTGGCCCTCCGCAAGCACGTCATTGTTGACGATGGCCGTGAACTGCGCGCCTGGGGCAGCATTGTCGCTGGAGAGCCAGCGATTGATACGCACCGGCAGAACCGTGCCGTTTGGAACAGTGACAGGCACACCGGCGGGCTGACCCTGCGGAGCCGTATACTGCTGCGCGGCATAGGCCCCCTGACCGGTCGCCTGTTGGCGTTCATAATCACGGCGGTACAGCCGCCCCTGCGGCGGTGGTGGCGGATATCCCTGATTAGGAGCACCGTAGGGGGCCTGCGGTGCTCCTTGCCCATATTGCGGCTGCGCATAACCGGGCTGTCCGTAACTTGGCTGCTGCTGCTGTGCGTAGCCTGGTTGCTGCTGACCGTATCCTTGCTGATTCGAGTATTGCGGCTGCTGTCCAGCCGCGGGCTGGTCACCGTACTGCCCCTGCTGCTGGCCGTAGCCTGGCTGCTGGCTGTAGCTTGGTTGTTGGCTATACTGCTGGCCGTTGCCGCTCTGGCTCTGCTGTGCTGCATAGGGCGTTTGATTACCGGAACCGGCTCCAGCAGCCTGCTGAATTGATGCGGCGGCTGCGCTGCCCTGCGCGGCGGAGACTGCACCTTCAGACCCGAGGCTATTGCGAGCGGCAGGATCGTCGTCACCGCCCGCGATGGCCGGTGATGCGGGCGCGCCCACGACCAACTGGTCGACAACCTTCTTAACCCCAGCCGTATGCGAGGCAATTTGCTCGGCAGCATCACGCGAAGCATCATTCGAGACAGAACCGGTCAGGGTCACAGTGCCGTACACGGTGGACGTGTTGATGGGCTCATTGGAGACGCGCGTGTCGGCGGCAAAGGCTTTAAGGACATCCGCCTCAACCTGCGCGTCGCTTAGGGTTTTGCTTTGTGCCAGGACAGGAAGCGAAAACACTGCCGCCGCAGCAATGGAACCGAGAAGGCGAGCCTGAATGTGTTGCATGAGAAACTCCATGGGCCCGTGCAACAGGCCCACGGAATAGGACGCAACTTTTAGCGTGAAGTTGTGGCTATAGCGCCACGGAGCCTCTTGGACGATGCTGAGACACGGAACAGCACTTCCAGGATGCGCACTGCTGCCTTTGCCGAGGCACGCAGGTCGCCGGAGACCTTTGAAACACCGCCGTACCGCACCCGGTAGCCCACGGGCACCTCTGCGATGCGCAAACCAGCCTGAAGTGCGCGAATCTGCATTTCCAGATTCCAGCCGTACGTGCGCTCCCGCATCATCAGACCCTCAAGCGACGTACGGCGTATCGCGCGGAAGGCAGACATATCGGAGTACCGGAAGCCGTTCGGGTACCGCAAGCGCAGCAGCGTGCCCACCAGCTTGGCGGCGAAGACCTGCGAAAAAAGCATGGAGCCGGGTTCCCGTTGGTGGATTCCAAGCCGTGTGCTTACCACGAAGTCCTTCTCTCCGCACACAATGGGCGCCAGCAACTCCGGCAGATGTTCCACCACATCGGCACCGTCGCCGTCCATGAAGACAAGCACGTCGCTCTCCGCGTGTGCCGCCGTTGCGCCCACCATGCAGGCGGAACCGTATCCGCGCGGCGCGGTCACAACCCGCGCACCAGCAGCCGCTGCAACGGAGGCTGTGGCGTCGGTGCTGCCGTTATCCACCACGATGCACTCCTGGATTAGCGGCCATGGCATTTCGCCCAGGACAAAGCCAATCGATTCGGCCTCGTTGAGCGCCGGGATGATGACTGAGACGCGCATCAGGCGTTCACCTTACCGGGAACGGGCCACAGCTTGCCGAGCGGCAGAACACGCTTCAGGCCGCGATCGTAAATCCATTGCAGCACGAAGGCAGCCGCCGTCACGCCGTAGATCCAGTGATTGAGGAAGTACAGCTTCGCCCCAGGCTCAGACCACTGCGTCGTAAGACCGTAAAAGATGGCGCAGACGTACACACCCATGGGCAGCGCCGGACGCAGTGCGAGGAAGGGCACCAGCCAGATGACGTACCACGGATAGTGCGGCGAGAAGAACAACATTAGCGCGAAGGCTAAGGCTCCGGCGGGTGCCAGAAACGCGCCGCCGGGTTGAGCGTTGGCGCGCCAGCACCACAGTAGCAGCGGAACGAAGCACGATGCGCAGAATGCGATATAGGCGGCTGCAGGTATAGTGGCCAGCCCTGGCAGATGCTGTAAGAGGTCTAGCAGGAAAAAGCGCGAGCCCGATGCCAGACCCTCCTCCTGCACGTAGCCGCCAGCAAAGCCGAAGACCAATTTGCCTACGGAACTGTAACAGATATATCCGCCCGCGATGACGGCGAGCATGGCCGCAGGCATCTTCCAATCGCGCCTGCGATAGAGCGCCGGCAAAAGCAGAAGCGGATAGAACTTGGTCATGACAGCCGCCCCGAGCGCCAGACCGGTCCAGACCGGACGATTGCGCAGGCGGGACAGGAGCGCCAGCGCGATGAAGGCGGCGAGCAGCGCATCCACGTGGCCGCTGGAACCGACCTCCCAAATGAGCAAGGGACTCCACGCGTAGAGCAGGACCTGCTCCCGGCGAAAACCAAGATGCGGGAGCATTCTGACCAAAGCCCACACCGTAACAGCTTCCGCGGCGTACATGGAGAGCTTCATCGCGACCAATGTGTACGAAATGCTAGTCGCAGCGTAGTAGAACATTTGCGCGATTGGAGGATAGATGGTGCGCGCGTAATCCCGGCGATTGATGTTCGGGAAGATGTCGGGTTCGCGAAAAGACTGAAGGTGCGGATCGCCGGGCACAAAATGGTACGGGTTGATGCCCTGGTGCTGCATCATGCCGTCCCAGACATAGCGGTATATGTCGCTCGAGAGATGCGGGTCTGGCGTGAGCAGCACCAGCCGGCAAAGGACGCCGAAGACGAGAATAATAGGCAGAGTCCACCGGTCTACTGGCTGGCGCGTAACGATCAGCGCGGAGCCAAGAAAAGTAGCGAGCGCGCAGACGGTGGTCTCGGAATATCCGATGATGAAGTCGTCAAACTCAAGCGCCAAGTGGTGCGAAAGCCCCAGCAGCATGCAGCCCAGAAAGACAAGCGCGATGTTGGTACCGGTTGCCGTTGCTGGCCAGAAAGCAGAAACTCTGCGGATCACGCAATCTTCCATGGGGGCGTACCGCTGGCCGCAAACATCCGCAGGTACTCACGCGTCGCGATAGCCTCATACCCCGTTGTGGCAGCAAACGGCGGCTGCGTGCCATCCAGCAGTTCCCCGGCGAGCAGACGCAGGGTCGCCGCGTCATCCACGTCGTACCAGAGCGGCAGTTCCACCACGGGCAATCCCGCTTCAGCTGCGCGCGCGCGGGTCTCCCGCAGAACAGATGGGGTGCTCCACGTGATCCTCTCGAACACCGCGCGATGCGGCGCGTTCATGCCGATCAGGTAATAGCCGCCATCGTCCGAGCCGCCCAGCACGACGCGGCCTCCCGGCTGCAGCAGGGTATCCACGGCAACCTGGAGCGACGCGTGGGGCAGCGTGGGGCTGTCGGAGTCGATCAGGCAAACCGAATGAAAGCCACAGGAGAGCAAATCGGTGGCAGCGCAGTAAAGCCGTTCGCCAAAGCCGTCACCGCGCTGCGGAATCATCACAAACCCGTCCGGCAAAAGGCCGTCGAACGCCTCCTCATCGCCTGCCGGTGTATAGCAAACGACGCCCGTAGCGGCGCCATGCTGCGCGACGCCCGCAATGTTTGCGGCGGTGTCGCGAAGAAAGCACACATTCAGGGCGGCGGACTGTTCAAGCGTCAGGGGCGGCGCAAGACGCGTCTTCACCTTGCCGGCCCGCGGAGCCTTTGCCATGATCGCCAGCGCACACCTGCCCGCGTAGGCTCCGTCTGCACTTGAGGGTTGAAGTACCGGGTACGCGCTAGCCGCCAACTGCGGTCTCCAGCGGCTTTTCACACACGGCAAGCTGGTATCGCCCTTCACGCGTCACGCGCACCGACGACCACGGCTGCGTATGCATCAGGCTGTCAAATTCCGCCGCGGACATCGTCCGGACGCGATGGGGCTCAACATATGGCACGCGCGAAAACGACGTCAGCTTGGCTAAAAACCACATGGCGGAAAGTGGAAACTGCGTGCGCGCGGCAGACACCGGCTCCGCCACAAAACATCGCCCACCCGGGCGCAGCACGCGAAACACTTCCCGCAACACATCCTCGCGGTTCGGAATGATTAAGAAGAGGCGCGAGATCACAATCGAGTCGACCGGGCCCATGGAGGCCGGTAATGCATGCACATCCGCGTGGTGAAAAGCGCAATTGGAAAGGCTCCACTGCGCCGCGCGGCTGCGTGCGCGCAGCAGCAGATTGTGCGAGAGATCCACGCCGGTCGTCCGGATCTGCGGAAAAAGCCTGGCAAAATGGCACGCGTAGTACCCGGGTCCGCAGCCGAGCTCCACCAGGTGCGTGCCCCTCTCAGGTTGCCCTCCCCAAAGGGCGAAAGCGATTTCGGAGGCATGATTCTGAAACAGGTATTCGCGGCAAAGCGCATAAAACCAGCTGTAACGCTCGAAAAGGCTGTCGGGGGGACAACAACCCGCGAGTTCTTCTGCCATGTGCTGCTCCGTCGGCATTACCGTCTGAAGTCGTCCTGTAACGAGACTACAACCGGCGCCACAGGCCGCACCACGCAAGGAGGTGCCTCCGAAGAATACCGGCTGCCTTTTCAAATCGCAATTGCATGTGCGCCCGCACCTTCGTACGGCGCACATTCTCAGTTTAGAGCCGAGGGCTTGTCAGTCCCGGGCCACGCGGCAGGTGGCTACGGCACCTGTCCCCGGATCGCATCGTCCAGTTCAATCCGGTTTTTTCTCAGGAGGTCGCCGAGCGAGCGGTCCAGTGACATCTGCGCCTTCATATAGTCAGAGCGCGCTGCCACCTCAGTGGAACGCGCCTGGGCCAGGTACGCCTGATCCTGAATAATAAGGAAATTCGTACTGGCTCCTACGGAGAACTTATCAATTTCCGCCTGCAACAGCTGCTGCTGATAGTTACGGCTCTCCACCGCGGCCGCATACGCCTCGTGCGCGTTCTCCAGTGCAATGGCGGCATTCTCCACCTGCTGCCGCACATCGTTTTCCAGCTTCAGGGTGCGGCCCTCCGCGCGGCGCAACTGGATCTCGTCCCGTGCGGCATCGGCCTGCGCAATGCGGTTACGCAGCGGCAGGTTCAGCTGTATGCCGCCCTGGTAAATGGTCGAGAGCCGCAGACCGCCCTGCGTCAGCGCCGCCGGCACTTGCACAAGCCCCGTCCCGGTAGACCCTAGCGTCTGATATGGCACCAGCGAGGCCCCGCGCGTCTGCACGTTAGCGTAGAGATTCAGCAAAGGCGCCACGCCGTTGCGGGTAGCCCGCGCGGACACCTCATCCGCCTTCACCTGCAGCGCGGCCTGCGCCAGGTCCGGGCGGTTGGCCAGCGCATCCGCTGTCAACTCCGTCACATTGAGCACCGGCACCGCGTCCGGGACCACGATCCTGTCTGTCGCGGCAATGGACAACACCTGCGCGCCGGGATCTGCCAGGTTGCGCACCAGCTGCTCGCGCAGGATGACCTCCTGCTGACGGTATTCCCCCCGTGCCTGGATCAAGTCAAGCCTGCTGGATGACACCAGCGCCTGCGCCCGGGTAAGCTCAATCTGCGCAAGCGTACCCTCCGCCACCTGATTTCTGTCGTCTTCCAGCAGCTGTTGCGCCGTCGCGAGCGACTCCTCCTTCACCGCGATGTTTTCGCCGAGCGACACCAGGTCGTAGTACAGCCGCGAAACGCCGTAGACCGTCTCCAGCACCTGCTGCTCAAACACAAGCCGTGAAGTGCGCTGCCCGATCTGCGCGATTCGCACAAAGCGCAAATTGACCGCACGCCCGCGTCCGCGCAGAAGAGGCTGCGACACCGTCACGGACGTGCTCGGAGCCTTGAACGGGTCGTACTGCGAGTTCGGGCCGTACAGCACGGAGGGCGCGTTGTTCACAAACGCTTCCACCTGCGTGCCGGGGGAGAACCCCTGCTGGTAATCCACGCCTGCGCTGATGAAGTCCAGCGGAGCGGAACTGACCGCCGTTCCGGTGCTGGAACTGCCCCCGCCCGTGTCCGTCGACGAGATCAACGAGGTTTGATTGGAGCGCCGCAGATACCCCGCCTCCGCGATCACCGTCGGATCAAAGAATGGTATCTGCGGGCCAGGCGCATAGGTATCCGTGTTGCTCACCGAAAGTGTTTGCTGCTGCGTGTTGCCGGTCTGCGTCACCTGCGACAAATCCGTGACTGTGGTGCTTGCAGGCGAAGCATTCCCCGTCGTGGCTGTGTTCAGCAGCGGACTTGTGACCGCGCCAATGCCAGGTGCGGTCTGCTGAATAGAGAAGTCCAACCCGCGCAGATTGCCTCCGCCACGCGCCCGCAGCAGATCGGTCTCCGCGAGTGACAAGCTGTAACGCCCAAGCTCGACATCCAGGTTGTTCTCGATCGCAAGGGCGAGGGCGTCATGCAACGACAGGTACAGCCGGCCGTTGCGAACCAGTCCTGCCAGGCGCGACGTGGACCCTGGCTGCAAGGCAGGAACGTGCGCCGCCCGGTACGGCGCGAGCGGCCGCAGCGGATTTGTGCGCGCGGCAGGAGCAGCTTCCGCACGCGGCCGCACCGTGGAGGTCTCGGCGGCCTGGACCGGCGCGGCAGGTTGC
>CAXUBG010000001.1:36841-55372 GCA_964249285.1 uncultured Terriglobus sp.
CGTCGTTGCCGAGCGCAGCGCCGCGCGCCTGCCCCTGCGCGTCGCACGCCAGCACGATCTCGGGCTCGGGATTGTTCCAGTCGGAGTCGCCGCGCACGCCGATCCACGCGCCCCACCCCACGCTGGCGAGCGGCGGAACCTTGCTGAACACTTCGGCGTCCGGACCGATGGCGACCTCCAGATACTGCGACCAGAGCCCGTCGGCGATCAGCGCCTGCTTCAGCCGCGCCGCGTCGGGCGACCCCGGCTTCACCGCGCGCAAGTCGATGCTGCTCCCGTCCGGCTGGGGCAAAGGCGCATCGGGAGCGACGCCCGGCAACTCCGATTGCGGCGGCGTCTGTTGCCCCGGGGCCGCGCTGGCTGGTGGCGTGGGCACTTGCGGCGCGGTAAACGGCGGGGGCTGCTGCCCCTGCTGTGCACCCATACTCAGGGCGGCACCGCAAAGCAGGAGGCACATGCACAAAGGTCGCGTCACTTGCTTCCCTTGTCCTCTTTTTGCGACTTGTCTCCCTTGCCGCCGCCCGCGCCGCCCTGTGGCTTGCCGCTGCCCTGCGCGCCCCCCTGCTGGCTGCCGCCACTGCCCTTTTTGCCCTGATTCGTCGTGCTTTCACTGCTCTGGTTCACGATGGACTGATCGCCATACTCGTTCGGTCCGGCGTCCGGCACCTTGCTGGTCTGCGGCGGCCCGGCACGGCCATTGTCTTCGCCCGGTTCGGAAGTCTGCTGCACCCTGACGCTCGCACCCTCCCGCACCCCGTCACTGACGGTCGTCACAACGTGGTCGCCCTCGCGCAACCCGGTCAGGATCTCCACAGACGGTCCGTAGTCGCGCCCAATCTCCACGGGAACCATCCGCACCTTCATGTCGCGCACCACAGCCACCATGGTCCGGTCCTGCCGCACCACCACCGCGTCGCCCGGCACCGTCAAGGGAGACTCACCACGTGTCTGCACAAAGCTGACCACCGCATACATCCCAGGAATCAAACTCCCGTTGCGATTGTCGAGATCGACCTCCGTAATCATGGTCCGGGTATTCTGGTCCAGCGACCGCGCGGCCCGCGTCACGGTTCCGTTCACCGGCTTGCCCGTCCGCTCCTGGACAAAGACACGCGCGGGCATCCCCGCCCGGATGCTGGAGGCATACCCTTCCGGCACGGAGACCAGGATACGCAGCGTATCCACCTGCGCCACGGCAAAAAGCGCTCCGCCGGCAGACTGCCCGGTGGACGGCGTCGCCACATCACTCGCGGTGCCCGACGAGCCGCTCGTGTTTGAACTCGCCGCGGTACTGGATCCACCGCTGGGGTTGTTTGACGAAGCAGGCGGCGACGGCATGGCGCTGCCGCCGGAGCCAACCAGCGCTCCCACATCCGTGTTGCGCTGCGTCACAACACCATCAAACGGCGCGGTCACGCGTTCAAACCGCTGCAGCGCAAGCGCACGGTTCAGATTGGCCCGGAAGCTCTCCGCGTTGCGCTGCGACGAGGCCACCGTCGCAAGCTGCGCGCGATAATCCGTCTCGCGTTGGTCGCCATCCTGCCGCGCAAAGACACCCTTCGCGACCAGCGTGCGCCAACGCTCCCAGGTAACACGCCGGAAGTCGAGTTGTGCCTGTTGCTGCGCCTCGTCCGCTTCAGCCTGGTGCAGTTGCTGCCGGGCCTGCTCTACTTGCTGGTCGAGGTCTGGCGCATCGATGACGGCCAGCAACTGCCCCTTCTTCACATGGTCGCCGATATCGACATAGCGCAGTTTGAGATAACCATTCGCTAGAGCGTAGATGTATGCCTCAGTTAACGGAGCGGTCGTGCCCGGCACCGTCAGCTCGCCAGGAGCGCGGCTCCGCTTCACCTCGATCACCGTTACCTCTGGCACATCCTGATCCCGCTCCTTCGCCGCCGTCTCCGCCTTCTTTTCATGCGCACGGTGGGGCAGGTAGCCCAGAAAGAAAGTCAGCAGCAGAATCGCCACGCCTGCGCCCACCCAAATCAAGATCTTGCCCCAGTGGCGGTGTTGCGACTTCTTTTTCTTATCGAACTCCTGCTGCACCGCGCGGTCATGCTGCACGCTTTCATGGCGCTTATGCGCTGCCTGCCGCGCCAGCGACTCCTCCCGCTCCCACTCGGCGCGCGTCATCCGGCGGTCAGGATGCTCCTCCACCTGCCGCAGCCGCTCGTCCTCGGGGTACACACGTTGTTGTAAGTCGTCGCTCATGGTCTGCTGTCTAGCCGTTCCCTACGCCGGTTGGCCCTGTGGCTGTGTTCCCCGCTGCTCACCTTCGTGATACGCCCGGTCAATCTCCTCATCGAAATTGCGCGGTGCGTCCTTGCGGAGCACGGAATACATGATCGGCACCACAAACAGCGTGCCCAGGGTCGCCAGCAGCAATCCTCCGATCACCGCGCGGCCCAGCGGCGCATTCTGCTCTCCACCTTCACCCAGCGCCAGCGCCATGGGCAGCATGCCGATGATCATCGCCAGCGCCGTCATGCAAACGGGTCGCAGCCGCGTGTACCCGGCATTCACCGCCGCCTCCAGGTTGCTTTTGCCCGCGATGCGTTCGTCATTGGCAAAGACCACCATCAGGATGCTATTCGCCGTCGCCACGCCAATCGTCATGATTGCGCCCATCAGCGACGGAACATTGATCGTCGTATCCGTGAGGAAGAGCATCCACAGAATGCCCGCGAATGCCACCGGCAGCGACATCAGAATGATGAGCGGGTCCACCCACGATTGAAAGTTCACCGCCATCAGCAGGTACACCAGCGCAATCGCGAAAATGATCCCGATGCCGAGCCGCGTGAACGAACTGCTCATCGTCTCCACCTCGCCCCGGAGAGCGAAGCGCGATCCCGTCGGCAGGGCGTCTTCGTGGCTGCGCATCACCTTGCGGATCGCTTTGGCCACCCCGCCCAGATCACGCTGGTCCACGTCGGCATAAATGTCGTACACCGGCTGAATGTTGTAGTGGTTGATGATGGCGGGAGTCACGTCACGCTCAAAATTGGCAACGTTCCCCAGCAGCTGGCTGACGTTTCCCGCCGGTGATGTGATTGAGGTGCGCGAAAGCGCCTGCAGCGAATCGATCCGGTACTGCGGCGTCTGTACCACCACCTGGTAGTTCACCCCATTCTGCAGGTTCAGCCACTCGTTGGGCGCGGTTTGCCCTGTCCCGGTTAGCGAAATCAGCATGCTCTGCGCAACATCCTGCTGCGTCAGGCCAATCTGCCGTGCCTTCAGCCGGTCCACATCCACGTCGATGGTCGGTTCAGCGATTTGCTGGTGCAGGTGCGCGTCCGCAACCCCGGGAATCGACTCGATCTCCTTCAGAATCTGCCGCATCATGGGATAATTCTGCGGCGCGCGGCCAGAGATTTGCAGGTCAATGGGAGCGGGCAAACCAAAGTCAAGAATTTGATTGGTGATGTTGGCGGCCGTGAAAAAGAAGGTGCCATCCGGAAACTTTGCATGAAGCGCGGTACGCAGCTGCCGCATGTACATCCGGGTATTCCGCTTGCCAGGCTCGAGCGAAATCAGAATGTCACCGTCCGAGTCGCTGATGACAGCACTGTCGCCAAACGCGAGATTAATACCGCCGTTGGGCAAGCCGATGTTATCCAGAATCAACTTAATCTGGTCAGCCGGGATGGTACGCCGTATCTCACGCTCGATACCCGCGAAATACTGCTCGGCATCTTCGGGCCGCATGCCCTCGGGCGGGTACACATGCAAGCGCATCTGGCCGGAATCGACGTACGGAAAAAAGTCCTGGCCGATGAAAAAGAACAGCGGCAAGGAAAGCAGGACAAACAGGCCGAAGATGCCGATCGTCAGGCCGCGGTTCTCAAGCGTCCATTGCAAGAGGTTGCGGTAGCCCTCGCGGCGGCGTTCAAACCAGCCATCAAAGCTCTTGTGCACGCGCCAGATGACGTTCTCCTTTGCTTCCCGCTCGGATGCACCCTCATCCTGGTACAACCCAATCTCCGCGTCCAGCAGGAAGTGCATCATGGTGGGCACCAGCGTACGGGAAAGGAAGTACGACGCCAGCATGGCAAATGCCACGGCCATCGCCAGCGGCGTAAACAGGTAGCGCGCCGGACCGCTCAGCAGCAGCACCGGCGTAAACACAAGGCAGATGGACAGGGTCGAGACGAACGCAGGCGCGGCCACTTGCTGCGCGCTGTCGAGGATCGCCCGGACCAGCGGCTTCTTCTCACCCATGTTCCGGTGCGTATTCTCGATTTCCACCGTGGCATCGTCCACCAGGATGCCGACCGCAAGCGCCAGCCCCCCAAGCGTCATCACGTTGATCGTCTCGCCCAGCGCGTACAGGATCACCATCGACGTGGCAATCGACAGCGGAATCGATGTACACACAATCAGCGTGGACCGCCACGATCCAAGGAAAAGCAGAATCATCAGCCCGGTCAGCGCTGCCGCGATCACGGCCTCCCGCACCACCTCGTTGATCGATTCGCTCACGAAGATGGACTGGTCGAACAACGGCGTAATCTGCAGACTCGGAGGTAATCCAGCCTTGACCTGCGGCAGGAGATCCTTCACGCCCTTCACAATATCCAGCGTCGACGTTTCACCGTTTTTCAGCACGGTCAGCAGTGCCGCGCGCTTACCGTCCTGGCGCACGATATTCACCTGCGGCGCATACCCCAGACGCACCTGCGCGACATCCTTCACCAGCACCAGCGCGCCATTGTTTGCCCGGATGGGCAGGTCGTTAAGGGCTGACACCTGTGGAGGCGATGAGTTGAGCTTTACGATAAACTCGCGGTCGCCCATGCGCGCCACGCCTGCCGGCAGAATCAGGTTCTGCTGATTGAACGCAGTGGAAACATCCGTCGCGGAAAGATGGTGCGCATAGAGCTGGTTGGGATCCACATCCACCTGCACCTGCCTCACCTTGCCGCCATACGGCAGCGGAATGGACGCTCCCTTCACGTTCGCCAGACGCGGACGGATGAATGCCGTTCCCAGGTCGTAGAGGTCCTCCTCTGTCAGCCCGGCACCGGAAAGGCCAAGCTGCACAATGGGCACGCTCGACGCGTCATATTTCAAAATATTCGGCGGAAAGGTTCCCGGCGGAAGAATGCGCAGGATCGTCTGCACGACCGCCGTGATCTGCGACAGCGCAAGCTCCACCTTCACGTTGGGCTGGAAAAAGACGCGGATGACGGACACGCCCTGGTAACTGGTGGAACTGGTGTGCTCAATGTCATTCACCGTTGTCGTCAGCGCGCGCTCGCACACCGTGACAATGCGGCCTTCCATCTCCTGCGGTGGCAAACCGCTGTAGCTCCACACAATGGTGATGACGGGAATGTTGATGTAGGGATAGATATCCTTGGGCGCTTCCACGGCCGTGCCAATGCCCAGCAGAAGCATGAGCAGCGAAAACACCACAAAGGTATACGGGCGGCGTAGCGCCAGCCTGACAATCCACATCCCTATTCGTTCCCCGGTGAAGAATCAGATGCAGATCACCCCGGGAAGAACCACACGGGACAGACTATGACGTGCGAAGGAACTCCGCCCAGACCGGCAACGGCTCCTCAAACCTGATTGAACCTTCTGCCTTAACCGCAACGTTCACGAATCCGGTGCTACTTGAGTTGTCGTACACAATCGCTTCATCCGCAGTCTCGAGAGCAGCCCTCATATGCTGCAAACTGCGGGGGTAGCGTCGCCGTTGATCTTCTTCCGGAACACTGTGTCCCCCTTTGATGACGCGCATACGAACGCGCTGGAGGTTGATATCAACGCAAGCCGTGCCGATAAAGAGCAGCGTGACCTGATAACCCGCCGCTTTCGCCCGACGCATCATGCGCAGGTACGTATTACCTGAAAGCGTAGTCTCGACAGCGAAACTCTGCCGTTCCAGCAGCAGGTTGGCAGCCATGAGGAGCACCGCTCTACCCGCGTCGACTGCAGAACCACCCGCCGCCCCTGATTCTGGATCAAGTGACTTGGCAATCGCATCCGGATCAAGAATGACCGCATCCTGCAAGCTTTCACGGTTCCATTTGGTGAGCGTGCTCTTGCCGCTGCCGTTGGGCCCGGCAATCACCGTGAATGACGGCATCAGCTCGCCTTTGGAGTAAATCCGGACCGGTCCGTCTCGCTTTCTCTTTGCTCTGCTAGCTTCCACTCCAGGATCTTGTTTTCAATCACGACGCCTTCACGTGCGTTCTTAGCCAGCCAATCCGCCCATTTGTAAATATCGCGTTTCACGCCGATCATTTTACTCCTCCTCCAGCAAAAGGTCCTCCGCGACGCTCTCGCGCGCACTGCCTCGCTGCAGTAGCACCTGAACGCGTCCTTCCGCAGCATCCAGCTCCTTCTTGCACGCGTCGGACAGCGTCACGCCCTGCTCAAAGAGCGCTAGCGATTCCTCCAGCGCCAGATCGCCTCGCTCAAGTTTTTCGACGACACCCTCAAGGGTCTTTAGCTGCTCTTCAAAGCTCGGCATTGCATCGTCTCCAAGGTCTTACTCCGCTCCAGCGGGCTGCAGCATCGCTTCCAGCACCTCTGCTGCTGCGGTGTAGCGGGCGAACGGTGCGCTCACCTGCACGCCCTGCACCATGGGTTGCGCTTCCGCCAGCATCTCCTGTGCGATGCGGACGCCCTCGGCCCGCGAAGCCTCCGGCGAAGTTGCCGCCCGGCCCATGCGGGCCAGAATCTCATCCGGCATCCGCACCTTCAGATCATTCTTCATGAACTCGGCGTTTTTCACGCTGGTCAGCGGCCAAATGCCCGCTACAATCGGAATCCGGAATCCTTCAATCCGCTTCAGAAACGTCTCCAGCAAACGCATGTCAAAGACCGGCTGGGTGATGCCGAACTCCGCCCCTGCTTCTACCTTCGCCGCAAAGCGGCGCACCTCCGCGTCCAGGTCCGGCACGCCGGGATTAGCCGCAACCGCCAGCACGAAGCCGGTACTGGCACCAATGCTGTTGCCACCGATGTCCAGACCGCGATTCATATCGCGCACAATCCGCGTAAGCCCAACCGCATCCACATCGAAGACCGCCGTCGCGTCCGGATAGCTGCCCATCTTGGGCGGATCGCCCGTCAAGCACAGGATATTGCGCAGTCCCAGCGACGCCGCACCCAGCAGATCGCTCTGGATGCCAAGCAGGTTGCGGTCGCGGCAGGTGTAGTGCAGCACTGTCTCAACTCCCACCTGCTGCTCGATCTGCAGGCACAGGCTCCCCGCGCTCATACGCGCACTCGCACGCGGAGAGTCGGGCACGTTGATGGCGTGCACCCCAAGCCGCTTCAACATCCGTGCCCCGTCCAGCTCGCGCTTTGGGTCAAACCCCTTGGGCGGAACGATTTCCACCATGGCGATAAACTCGCCACGCGCCACGCGCATCCCCAGCCGGGAACGCTTCGCAAGCTCCGGCGGTGCCAGCGCACTCGCAGCCTTTGTCTCGCCCGCTCCTGCCAGACCCTCCGCCTGCGCCTGGATTGCCTTCACCGACGACCGCATCGCCTTGATGTGTTTCGGTGTCGTGCCGCAGCAGCCGCCAATGATCGTCGCGCCCAGACGCATGGCTTTGCGCGCGAAGCTGGCAAGGTACTCCGGCGACGACAGATACATACTGCGCCCATCGACACAGTTCGGCACACCCGCGTTCGGCATCGCGGCCAGCGGCAGAGCGGTTACCTTGCGCATCCGCTCAATCGTCTCCAGCACCAGCACCGGACCATCACTGCAGTTGCAGCCCACAGCCCGCGCGCCCGCCTGCTCCAGCATCCGCACGGCGTCTTCCGGCGACGTGCCGTCCGCCACCGAGCCAGCATCCGTCACGGTGATCATCGCAAGCGCGGGCAGATGGGCCGCAGTCTGGCGAATCGCCTCCAACGCAGCCATGGCCTCCGCCATCGAGGTAATCGTCTCCACCACAAAAAGGTCGGCCCCCGCACTGGCCAGGGCACAAGCCTGCTCCGCGTATACCGCCACCATCCGCGCGTGGTCGCGCTCATCCGCCGGCAAGCCCAGTGATCCCATCGCACCGGCAACCAGCGCCTCGTGCGCATGTTTCTCGCGCGTACCGTCCACTGCCGCGCGCGCCAGCCGCACACCCGCGGCGTTGATCTCGGTGACCTTTGACTCCTAAAAAAAACACTTCAGCCGGGCAGCGTTCGCTCCGAAGGTGTTGGTCTCGATCAGCTCTGCCCCGGCGAGCAGGTACTCTTCGTGGATCTCGCGCACCATCTGAGGATCGGTCAGGTTGAGTTCGTCGAAGCACCGGTTGATGAAGACACCGCGTGCGTACAGCATAGTTCCCATGGCGCCGTCGCACAGTGTGGGCGAGGCACTAAACAGCCGCTTAATCAACGCTTCGGATATATCCGGATTGGTCTGTGTCATGCGGGTGCGTCGGCGCTGTTCTATCGTACTTCCTGTTTCCCGCGATCATGCTTCGCTGCTGCGCTTTGGTATACTTCCGGAAGAAGCGGAAGGGAGATCGCCGCGCAAACGACTGAGGTTTTCCGTTGAAAAGTAATTCCGTTGCGCGGTTGGCAACTGTTCTCCTGTGTACGTGTGTTGCCATCCTCTCAGGATGCGGGTCACGCCCCTACAAGACCACGGTGAACCAGTTTGCCGGCCGGCCCGTGCCGCCTTCCAAGCTGACCCAGCGGGTGATGGTCGGTATTTCACAATCCAGTTCATCTGGCGGACAGTTGGAGCTGCTCGACGCAAAGCGCGATATCCGTTCCAACGTGTACACGGCGAACAGCACCTTCAGCATCGGCGGCTTCGCAGCCAACGCGC
Source organism: uncultured Terriglobus sp. (assembly GCA_964249285.1). Taxonomy (GTDB): domain Bacteria; phylum Acidobacteriota; class Terriglobia; order Terriglobales; family Acidobacteriaceae; genus Terriglobus. The sequence goes on from CAXUBG010000001.1 coordinate 45,642, forward strand.
TACAGATCATCAGCTACCCCGAGCAACTACGCGGCTTTGTGTACAGCGCCGACGGCTCCGTGACCACGATTAACTATTCGACGGAGGCTGCACAAGGTACAACGGCGGCTTCACCGGGACCTGCCTCCTCCGTGTTTGTGCCAGAGGATACACAAGCCGTCTACACAGCGGTGGAACGTCTCGGCACCTTCACTATCTCAGCGCCAGCCAGCGGTTCGGCGACCTCCACATCCCTCACCGCGAGCTACACCTTTCCGGTCCCGAGTGTCTACAAGGTTGTTGCCAATCCGGCGCACTCCGTAGTGCTGCTGATGTTGCGGAACTCCGATTTGGTGTACCGCCTACTGCAACTCAACAGCGATCAGGTGTCACCTCCCGGCGCACTGACCTGTCAGCCAGTCAACAAGCCGGTGTATTGCCTGCTCCCAGTCGGTTCCACGCAGCCGGACGGAAGTGTGAGCGAGCCCGCCTTCCACCGTCCTGTCGATGCATACTTCTCACCGGATGGTTCTCAGGTCTACTTCTTGAGCTGCGGCCGCGAGTGCGGCGGTACGGCTGCAACTGGCGACGATGCCCCTGCATTGAACTTCGCCAACCTAAATACCTTGCGCACGGATTATTACCCGCCCAGCGCAACGTATACCTCGCCAGTGGTTAGTTCCACGCCCGTTCCCGGCGGAGCGACGGTTGCCCTCTCCGACGGCAGCACCGTCTACGTTGCCGGACAATCGCTCGCTGCAGACGGTTTGTACACGGGCAATCTGTCCCTGATCCGGCTTGCGACACAAACCGTGTCGGCGACTTACTCAATTTCCGACGGCACCCACACCAAGCTGTTGTTCGCGGATGACAACACCCTATGGATTGGCTCCAGTAACTGCGCCAACGGTGAGCGCGCCGCACACAACCAGAACTACAACTGCCTGACGCGCTACGACATCACGAACAGGACGGCAGCCATCGTTCCCGCAGTAACGCCGGGCGGGACGGTCACGGTTCCTTACCCCAACGAAAACCTCGATCCGTACTACTACGGGAGCCTTAGCGGGCTTTGCTGGGTCGAAGGGTTAAATAAGGTCTACACGGCGTACGGTGGCCAGGTGCACGCCTTCAATACAGCGGACGGGACAGAGATCAACAACATCAACATCACCGTGCAGGGTACGGCCAATGATGTTGCGTACATCGACGCGTCCACGAATGCCGCGAACTAGGGTTTGCGTTGGTTAGCGGCTCCGGCTTAGCCGGGCAAGATCGCGCAGATACTGCTTTAGCGGACGCGCTGGACGTCCCCAGAAGACCTCACCCGGGCCGCGCAGTTTCTTACCACTCAGAACGCCTGCCCCGCCGCCCAGGATCACACCCGGGCCCACCACCGCGTGCTCGCCCATGCCGACCTGGCCTCCGAGAATTGCGCCATCCTCAACCACGCTCGAGCCGCTGATGCCCGTCTGCGCAGCGATGATGACGTTTCGGCCAATGCGGCAGTTGTGGCCGATGTGTACCAAGTTATCGATCTTTGTACCGGTCCCAATCCGTGTTTCGCCCAACGCGCCTCGGTCGATCGTGGTATTCGCTCCGATCTCGACATCATCTTCAATCACCAGCGCACCCTGCTGCGGAAACAGCACGTACGTGCCGTCCAGACGGCGCGCATATCCGAAACCCAACGAGCCCAAGACCGCACCAGACTGCACGCGCACTCGGTTCCCGATCTGCACACCTGCTTCTATGACCGCACGCGCTCCGATGAGGCATTCACTACCAAGAGTGACACCTTCGCCGATGACCGCTCCCGGACCGATGGATGTGTCCGCGCCAATCGCCACACCTGACGCGATGATTGCGCTGGGATGAACATTCGCCTGCCGCGCCGGATGCAGTTTGGCTGCGACGCACGCAAAGGCGAGTCTCGCGTCACCTGTACGGAGCACCCGCAGGTCGGTCGTCTGTAATGAAAGTGCCTCGTTTGCCAAGATCAGGCCAGCCTGCGATGCGAGCGCCTGCTCGAGTGCGGCGGGAGACGCGGCAAAGACAAGAGAGTCGATTGAAGCAGTCTCAGGTGCAGCGACGCGATTGATCGAAATAGCGGGCAGCGTCTCCGCTGTGACTCCGACCCACTCCGCAACCTGCCGCGCGGTCGCCATGCCTAAGCTGTTCTTGTACGTTGGCCGCCGGAAATTGCCGCTGCGTCCGGCAACTCCTGTGCTGGACCATAAATAGGCTGCTCACCTGGAGGGCGCGTCTTCCACCGGCGATGCATCCAGAGCCACTGGTCCGGATACCGCCGAATGTACTCCTCGGTCACGCGGGCAAACAGGGCCGTGTTGGCGAGTGCGTCCCCGTCCTCGTCTTCCGTCTGCTGCAAGCGAAGTTCCTCGCCAAAGCGCAATACATAACGATCTTCCGCCTCTTCCCACAGGAGAAATCCCGGCAACACTGCCGCACCTGTCTTACGTGCGACACGCGCCATGCCGGATGCTGTACACGCTTCCACCCCGAAGAACGGCACAAAGACACCCTGTGGCGGCGTCATGTTCGTATCCATCAGTATCCCGACCGTCTCTCCCTTGCTCATGGCGCGCAAGAGACCACGGGCGAAGTCGTCCTTGTGCAGAACGCGATTGCCATGCAGACAACGGATGGCGTTCACCATGCGATCAATCAATGGATTATCCAAGCGGCGAATGACCATGCTCATAGGGTGTCCGTGCAGAGAATGCAGAAAGCTGGAGAGTTCCCAAGAGCCAAGGTGACCAGTGAGGACGAGAACGCCTTTGCCCTTGCTCTCCGCTGCCAAGAAGTATTCCAGCCCCTCGTACCGGAAGACGCGTTCAATAGCGAACGCCGCAGAGTAGTTATTCATCTGGCAGAACTCCGCAAGCTGGACACCGAGATTGCTGAAAACGCGCCGCATGATGCGCGCACGCGCAACACAGGACAGACTCGGCAACGCTATCTCAAGGTTCCGCTTTCCGACGTTGAGCAGTCTTGCGGAGACCCTTGAGAGACTGGTTCCCAAGAAGCCACCAAGAGTTCTTGCATATTCCCTCGGCAGACTCCGCAGAATAGCGACGGCGCATAGTACAATCACGTACTCCGCGCGGTGCCGCATGGTTGGTTTGTAGCTCATGTTGGGAGTGTCGTTATCCAACGTCACCAAGTGTTCTTCCACCCAAGCAGCAATGCCCTGCGCTAGCCGGGCATCCTTTTAGGTCACAGATCGTTACTGACGCGCCGCGACAAAGTACTTCGCGACCGTGCCGACAAAAGGGCGGGCATCAATGGGAGTGGCGACGTTTCCTTCGAGCACCGTTTTGAATGGCTGCGCTGTGCCGTAAAAAGTACGCGTATCATCTTGGTTCTGCGATAGAACGGTCCCGTCTAGGTCAATGCCAGCGAACAGACCCTTGGATCGCGAATACGTCAGAAATTCCGCATTGAGCTTCCAATCCGTACCGGCCTGCGCGTTACGACCAACCGGACCCGCTGCTGCCGCTGCATCGCCGCCGATCTTGAATTTGTTTTGCAACATGTGCTGCAAACCATTTTGGTTCATCGCAACAAGCACAAGATCCGTCGATTGCCCGCCAATCTGGAAGCCGAAGCTACCGCCTGTCAACTGGACAAACACGGGTGCGCTCCAGCCGTGTCCGGTGCGGCACGTGCCGGCACCTTGGCCATACTGAGCTCCCACAACAAAAGCGCCCTTCTTGAATGCGGGCACCACCACGACGCAGCTTGCTCCAGAAAGAATTTGACTTGGAACCGCCTTGTCCGGTGTTGCCATGATCTCATTCAAAACATTCTGCGCATCCGTGAGACGCTCGTCCAGCTTTGCCTTGTCTGCCGCGCCAAATGCCGGCATCGACGTAATGCAAAGAACCATTGCACAGAAGGCTGTCGTAATGTTTTTCATTCATCCCCGTTTCCAGCGTCCGGCACTGCCGCACACTTCTGGATGGTCAGACGAAGTGGACCGCGCTCTCGTTGTACAGAGGACGCCAAACAAAAATGGGGGCTGAGGTTCAGGCTCTCGCCCTCACCACCAGCCCCTCTTCTCCCAGGTCTGTGTTACGTAGGTACAGAATGACGTATGCGGAAGTAACTTACAAGTGACTTAGGGCTTAAGACTGCTCGGCATCAAACCAGTGGTATCGATTCGGGAAAGCGCATCACCTTGCGCCAGTCATACGGCTCCCTACCTGCATTTCTAATGCTCGAACGGTCAGCGCTACGCGGTTGGGCACACTGAATTTCTGGAGCAGGCGGCCCACATGGGTCTTGACCGTTTTGACCTCCATGCCGAGCGTGGATGCAATCTCGCGATTCGCGCGGCCCGCGATCAACAAGTCGACGACTTCTTTTTCCCGCGGTGTGAGCCGGATTTGCGGCGGTCTAGGCGTGGCCGAGGCATACGTGTCGATCAAGCTTGCCAATACCTTGCGGGGTGCCCAGATCGAGTCTTCAGCAACAACTTGAATGGCCAGCACCGTTTCTCGTGCGCTCGCTGTGTACAGCAAGTATCCCTTTGCTCCGCCGGCTACAACTTTCTGGATGTAGGACGGGTCGCTGCGGTTCCCGAGGACGATCAGCCGCAAGCCGGGACGGGCACGCCTGAAGGCGGCCATCATATGAAACAAATCTTCCTCTGATGTGTCGATGATCACCATGGCGAGGTCAGCTTGACGCAATGTCTCTGGCGCGCTAAGCGTCAGCAATTCGCATTCCTTCTCCAGGAGTGCCCGCAGACCCTCAACGCGCAACGGGTCCGCGCAAATGACGCCCACGCGCAGACGGCCAGAGGTACTTTCCGTCTCGGTTTCGCCGGTCATCGGCACTACAGTTTCGGCAGCACGATACCCTGCTGCCGCTGGTATTTCCCTGCTCGGTCCGCGTAGCTCGTTTCGCAAACCTCGTCAGACTGGAAGAAGAGAATCTGGCACAGCCCCTCATCGGCGTAAATTTTCGCCGGCAACGGGGTAGTATTGGAAATCTCAAGGGTGACGAAACCCTCCCACTCAGGCTCGAATGGCGTCACATTGACGATGATGCCGCAACGCGCATACGTCGATTTTCCAACGCAAATGGTAAGCACATCGCGAGGGATGCGGAAGTATTCGACGGAACGCGCGAGAGCGAAGGAGTTGGGCGGCACAATAACGCTATTCGCTTCAACACTCACAAACGAGCGCTCATCAAATGCTTTCGGATCAATGATGGCGCTGTTTACGTTTGTGAAGATTTTAAATTCCCGCGAGACACGCAGATCGTAGCCGTACGATGACAGCCCGTACGAAATACAACCGGCACTGACCTGCTTTTCACTGAACGGCTCAATCATGCCGCGCGTGTTAGCCTGCGCACGAATCCACTTGTCACTTTTTATTGACATCACGCTCCTGTGACGAATGTGGTCTGTGTCATCTTACGATAGTGCGATGCATTCACAGACCCAACGGATGAAAGCTTCGCGGCAGTATTGACACCGGTGCAGCGGCTTCCTACCATCAGAAGACCGGACTCGATTTCACAGGCAGGCGAACAGAGGGCAGCCGTGATCAAGCAAGACCTGATCGGACGTGTGGTCGACCGCACCGGACTGCCTCGGACACGCGCCGAACAGGGCGTCGAAGAGATTCTGAGGGGGCTGAAGAAGGCCTTGGCGTCGGGCGAACGCATTGAGTTGCGCGGCTTCGGCGTCTTTAGCGTTAAGCCCCGGAAAACAGGTATCGGGCGCAACCCCCGCACCGGCACCGAGGTGGACATCGAGCCAGGCCGCGCCGTGCGCTTTAAACCTGGCAAGGAACTGCAAGCGCTTGATGGTCCGGTTTAGTCTACAGAACTGCTCGCGATGTGGGTCACTGGGGAGGGTTTAGAGAGCCCTTTCGTAAATGCCGGGTGCGTGTAGACCCAAGCCCAATACAACAGTGGAAGCTGAACAGGAACGCGGAGCCATAGTGCCCATCGTGGTACCGGCGCAAACCGCTGCGCATAAGTTGCCATATAGAAATGCACATCCAGGTACACCAGCAACATGGCGAAGAGTCCCCATGCCGCAAGCCGTCTCGTCTGTGGCGGCAGCAGACCCAGCCCGCCTGCAATCTCCGCCAGTCCGGTGAATCGCACCCAGCCCAGTGGATGATCGTAGTGCGGCGGCATGATGTCCGTGTACATCCGGCTATGCCAGAAGTGATTTACACCGCCCGCGACGTAAAGAAGCGATTGGGCGGCAAGACCAACGGCGCGGAACCCGTTACGCATAGCCGGTTGGATGCAGCCCGGCTTGGGCACCTTGGTGCCGCGCAACGGAACGTCAGTAAAGCACATTCGACTTCACAGGAACAAGCCGCTGTGCGAAGCTGTTGGCACACGTTCCACCGTAAGGATGGTGCTCCATGAAGTTGTCACGTCTTTGCACGTTGTGTGTCTCGTGTCTGTCGCTGGCGCTCATTTCTGCCCGGCATGGCGCGTCGCAGAATCGCTTTACCGTCCTGAACGACGCCTTTAGCAGCCGCCCCGGGCTTGAGCAGGACTGGGGCTATTCCGCTCTTATCGAATTTGAGGGCAAACGGATTCTTTTCGACACGGGAGACAATATCACCGTGTTCCGTAAGAACGTGGAGGCGATGCACGTCGACCTGACCCACCTGGATATGGTCGTGATCACACACGCTCACGGCGATCACACATCAGGTCTTCGGTACGTTCTGTCCCGGAACCCGCATGTCAAGATCTATGTACCCGATGATCCCTACTTCACCGGGACGGTGCTGCCGCCTGCGTTCCTCAGCACAGACGCCCGTCCGGAGCTGCCCCCGAAGATGCGCTACTTCGGGGGAGGCGACAGGCCAGAGCCGCGAGCCTGGATGGCCTGGACCGACACCAACATGACTCCCGTTAGCCAATCCATTGACCTCGGGCCTGGCATCCGGCTCGTGTCGTTGGTCTCCGAAAAACCGGCTTTCAAGGGTCTGCGGGAGATTTCTCTCGTGCTGGATACGAAGAGCGGCCCCGTTGTCTTCGTCGGGTGCTCTCATCCGGGTGTCGAGCAGATCCTTGCGGCAGCGACGGAACACGCAAGCCGCAAGTCTGTCGCGATGCTGGCCGGCGGTCTCCACCTCCTGCAAGATTCCCCGGATCAGGTCGAGAAGACCCTCGATGTGCTGGCAAACACCTACCAGGTACGCACCATGGCGATCGGTCACTGCTCGGGAGAACTCGCCTTCTTGAGAGTGCAGCAGCGATGGGCAGATCGCGACAAGTACGCAGGCCTGGGCGAAACCGTCACGTTCTAGATCAGCTGTTCAACCAGCGAGATCAAGACTTTCCAGTATCGACCAATGAACTTCCCGCAAAGCTGCCGTAGACATGGATTCGTTTCCCAAAGCTCGGAGAGCTTACACTATGCGAAGTGACCGCTAGGGTCGAACCTGTCCAAGCGGGCGTTTGGCAGACGCGCGGTCAGCGTGCCATCTGCTCCACTCCGATGGCACCATTGAATTTACCTGCGGGAATCAACACTGGCGTCATGACGCGATCCTGTGCTGTGAGCGGTCGCAGGAAGATCGGCTTTCTTGGCCGAAGTACGCTGCGCTCAGCTCTCTGGAGTCCTTTCGCCTGTTCCATCCACTCCTGCTGTCGCGGAACGCGCTGGTTGTGGAATTAATGCCAATCGTTAAGAGGCCTGGAACATCCACCCTCCGCAAAACCCTATCTCGCGCAAATCACCCCTCGCCACAGCACAACTGCCATAGCTTAAATGTGCCGGAGATGTCCTCCCGCTGATCCATGAGGGCAGCGTTTACTGATTATGCTAGCCCATTACGGTACAGCCAGCACAAAGCCCCGCTTACGCAGGGCTTTGTGCGAGTGAAACTCTGGTGAGTAATCTACTTGCGACTGTCGCGGGCTGCCTTCACGTAGTCGTGGGAGGTCTGAATATGTGCCGCCTGCGTGCTGAGCAGTTGGTGGATGGGCAGCGGAAGGTCATGCTTTAGCGCATCGGCATACGCTTTCTTAGCCGCATCTTCGCCCTGTTCCGCCGACTCAAGAAGCGTGTGGTCTCCGCCGCCGAGCGTCGCTTTTAAGTTCCCCCAGGTCCGGTGGAGCGTGCCCGCTACGGTACCGGTCTCCTTGTACGCATCACTCACGCCCTCTTTGATCAGCACATCCTCAAGGTCGCCTTTGAACTGCGCCCGTTTGAGACTCTCAGCCAAGAAGTAGCGTTTCAAAGTGTCGTCCTGCAGCTTCTCGCCAATATCCTTGAAACCTTCCTGTCCATTGATGAGGGACTGTATTACGTCCTTTACGACTGATTCAGTTTCCTTCAGTAACTCTGCCATGGTCTTATCCTCTGCCGCATTGAGATTGCGTCTGGCCGAAGCTGGTGTGGCCCCGGTGAAATGTTGGTGCGAGGATGACGTCTGACGGCTGCAGTGCGATTCTCCTTCGCCGGCAGCAAGGGGAGGAAATCGCGAAAACCCCCTCCGTCATCCATCGCATTGTCCAAGGTCCCACGGCGCTGGGCCGGTGGGCTATGCGCTGAACGCTTGGCAGGTCAGACTGCGTCGCGCACAACGTTCGTACTACGGCATAGGAGACGATGGCACGCACGCGGGTTGCCCATGCGGGTTCCTGGTAAACATTGCCACGTCCTTGCGTCATGGCGCGCGCGAGAATCAAAAGGGTTCCCTTACGGCCACTCCGCGGCAGCAGGGGGAGCACTTAGGAGGCAACGCATGAAGCCGCTCCGCCTGGAGACGACGCCCACCCGCAGCCGGCGGCTGAACGAAATATTGGGTCTAGGCTTGCTGACGTGTGCCATTCTGCTGCTGCTAGCCCTGCTTAGCTACACGCCGTCCGATCCGTCGCTGAACACTGCCGGGGCGCTTACGAGAGTCCATCCAAACGCTGTACACAATTGGGCGGGCCGGGCAGGAGCAACCACAAGCGACCTCCTGCTGCAAGCGCTTGGACTGCCGGCGTTTGTTTTTCCATTCGTGCTGGCGCGGCTGGGTGTCTGCTGGGTGCGGTCGCGTGCGCAGGTTTCGCCCACCGCCAAGTTCCTGGGCCTGCTGTTGTGGATAGTCGCCGCACCAGCCAGCTTGGCGCTTCTGCCCATCCATCTGCTGTGGAGGGGGGCGCTCCCCATTGAGGGCGTCATGGGAAGGCTTGCAGCAGATGCGTCCATTCCGCTGCTCAACTTTCCTGGGGTGTGCGTCGTTGTGACTCTCGCGACGTTCCTCAGTATTTATCTCAGCACAACCTTCACGATCAACACCGCGCAGGATTGGTCTGGCCAGCGGCTGGGCACGCTTTACCGCCTTCGGGAGCGTTACATCCTCTGGCGGGGCGGGCGTGTGAGCCTGCGTGCCGCCCGTGCGGCAAACAGGCTGGAAATGCGCCGGGAACGAGTTGAAGCCAAGGCTGCTGCGGCGGCGGAACGCGCGGTCAATGGCTCGTTAGTCAATAGCCTGTTCATGCGGCTTGGTCTGCGCCGGAGAGCGGTCCGCCCCAGCGGCGTTCTCGGATTGGAGATACCAGCGTCGCGCACCCTATGGGCGCAGGTGCCCCGCACGGATGTGGATGCTGGACCGGAGCCGGAGTTCGCACCGCTGCCCCAGCATCTGCAGGCCGCTGCCGACGCACAGTTGGAAGCGCACGATCTGCTGAACCAGGCCACGCCCGCACAGGAAAGTCTCGGCGATTGGGTTGAGCCTCAGCCGCAT
>CAXUBG010000002.1:0-9221 GCA_964249285.1 uncultured Terriglobus sp.
GGCGATGCTGCAACGGCGGCCTGCAGCATCGCGGGACCTCCTGAAGCATGGACCGTAAGCAGGGTTGCGCCCGTCTCCGCGGCGACGCCAACCGCGCTTGCGACGGTGTTGGGAATGTCGTGAAGCTTCAGGTCGAGAAAGACCTTCAGACCTCGGCCGCTCAGTTCCTCCACGATGGCGCGGCCTTCTGAAAGGTACAGCTCCAGACCGACCTTCACCCAACGTACGGAGCCATCCAAGCGATTCACCATGGCCAGGGCCTGCGCACGGGTGGGAAAGTCGAGCGCAACGATCAGTTGGTCAAGAGCATTCATTGTTCCTCGTAGTGTAGCCACTCTGCTTCATGAAGACGGCGGGCTATGCTACGGACATGGATGGAAGTATCCCAGAAACCGGGTTAACCGCGCTTACCATTGCGGGCTTTGACCCATCATCCGGCGCGGGGGTTACGGCTGATCTGCTGGTCTTTGCCGCGCATCGCGTCTTTGGAACAGCAGCGATCACGGCGCTCACGGTGCAGTCCACGCTCGGTGTACGCCGGACGGAGGCCGTCGACCCGGCACTGGTTGCGGAGACGCTAGCATGTCTCCATGCGGATCTTCCACCGGATGGTGTGAAAGTGGGCATGCTGGGCGGAGCGGGACAGGTCGAGGCAGTTGCTGCCTACCTGCGAACGCTGCGTCACCGCTCGCCGCGCACGCACATCGTACTGGACCCAGTAATCCGGTCCAGCTCAGGGGCCGAGTTGCTGAGCCCGGATGGTTTGCAGATGCTGAAAAATGAACTCCTGCCATTGGTCGATGTCATTACACCGAACACAGAGGAATTATCTGTGCTCACAGGAAGACTGACCAAGACGGACGCGGACGTCGAGGCTGCCGCGATGCACCTGGTGCAACAGTCTCCAGAGATGTCGGTGCTCGCGACCGGTGGCCACCGGAGCGTTCCGGATGATTTGCTGCTGCACGAAGGGCGGGTGATCATCCTGCGCGGTGAGCGGATCGCGACGCGAGCGACGCATGGCACTGGATGCGCCTTTTCAAGCGCATTGCTGTGTGGTCTTCTGAACGGATTCACGATGCCGGAAGCTGCGCTTGCAGCCAAGGCATACGTAGCGCAGGCGATGCGCTCCGCCATGCCGCGCGGAGCAGGGAACGGTCCACTGGATCTGCTTTGGCCCGTCCTCGGACACGCGCGCGGCTAAGCACATTTTGAGAGGGGCCGATGTATGGTCCATGTCCACTGCAAGCGTTCTTCCTCTCACCATGTCCCCTCTTCCTCCTTTCGCTCATCAGAGCGCGCCACGGCGTGATCCGGTGCGCCGCCGCAGCAATCCACAGCAGGGCCGCGCGCTTGAGATGCTGGGCCACGCCATCGAGTACCTGGTCGATTCCCGGCTGTTTGAGACGTGGGAGTCGGCGGCTGACGCACAGGCGGTGCAACTGCTGATGAGCTGCTCCCGTGAGGTCTTCGCGGATTGCGACGACCTTACACCGTGGCACCAGCGTGTGCAGCGTGCGCTCATCAAAAAGCTGAACCTGCCGCTTTCACCGGTACGGCACGGCTAGCGGCGCTGGTAAGCTTCAACTATGGCGGAGAGCATCACCCTGACTTTGAACGGCCATCTGCGCGCCTTCGATGATCTCGGCGAAGCACCGACCATCGCGGAACTCGTGGCATCACTCGGCTTCCGTGCGGACCGCGTGGCGCTGGAGCGTAATGGAGCGATTGTGACCCGCGCGGAGTGGGCCGAGACGGCGGTGCTGCAAGGTGACCGGATCGAACTGGTGCACTTTGTGGGCGGCGGCTAGCCTCCGCAGACGCTTTGCAGGAGAGCGTGCCAGCGGGCGCCGTAGGTGTCCCATCCGCCGAGGCTGCTGACGCGGGCGAGTGCGGCGGCGCGCATGCGCTCACAGAGGCCCGGCTCATCGATCAGCCGCTGCATCCGCTGACGCAGTGCTTCTGGATCGCGGACCGGAACAATGAAGCCTTCGACTTCATCCCTGAAGAGATCTTCCGCGCCGGTGTTGGTGGTCGCCAGAACGGGGCAAGCGCAGGCAAGCGCCTGGCCCTGCACCAACGCGAGGCCCTCCTCGATGCTGGGCAATACCAAGACATGACTTTGCCCCATGAGCTCAACCAAACGATCCTGAGATTGCGAGCCAAGGAACTGGACGTTGTCCTTGGGCAGGCGTTCCAGGACGGAAACGATCTCGCGTGAGAGTGCACCTGCGATCCGCAGCCGTTTGCGCTGATGTTGTATTTGCGCGAAGGCCTCCAGCAGGTAAGGAATTCCCTTGCGGAGGCTGACGGACCCGGCGAAAAGGACTTCGAAGGTATGCCTAGGATCCCCTGGCGGGGCGGATGGCGGATGAAAGTGGTTGAGACGCACGCCGTAGGGTATGGTGTGGACTTTGGCGGCGTCGACGCCCATCGCGACAAAAGAGCGCGCGGCAAAGCTGGAAGGAACCGTGATGCCGTCGGCCAGCGCGTAAATTTCTTCCTCGCGTCTTGTGTCGCGCTCATCACTCACGGGGTCGCTGACGCCCCAGCGGCGGTATTCCTCCGAGACGATTCGTTCCTGGTATCGCTGATGTGATGAGCCACGATCGCAGAAGAAACGGCCGCCCCGGCGCTGGACCAGTGCGCCTGTCTTGAGGGATGACCCTGAAAGAGCGATCAGCGCATCACACTCCGGGATGCGCCGTACTGTGTATTCGTCGAAGGCGAGCGCGTTGGCGTAGCCGGTCCAATCTTCAATCAAGGAGGGCAATAGCCCAGAACGCCGGGCGAGATATTCCGTCGTGTGGATCCAGGGAAAGGTGTGTACCTTGCTTTTTGGGATGCCTTCACGTTGCAGGCGCTTCCACGGCCAGGTTGAGTAAATGGCGCTCAGATCGCCGCGCCGTTCCATCTCACGTGCAAGGTCAAAATGATGGAAAACACCGAAGACGGTTTGAACGACGCGCATCGTTAGCGAGAGTAGCAGACCGTTGCCAGCGACGCCTCAGAGGGTTGAGGGATGGTCAGGCTCCGACGACCAAGTCAGGCCGTTATCCGCAAGTGCGTCCAGCAGGAAGTTGCCGCGCCGCCTGAGGCGAGGAAAGCGCGTGGAAAGTTGCCGGGCTACGAGCACGATGGCGGAGTTCAACATGCAGGGACGTCTTCCCAGGAGATCGACGACCTCCTCCTTGACAAAGCTATGCGCCATAGAGTGCGACGTTCCACCATGAAAGCTGAACTGACGCATGCCCAAGCCGATCTCATGCTCCAGCAAGTAGGAGCGGAGGACCGATCCGAGCGACAGCTTTTCATACCCGGCCGCATTCAACTGCCATTCCACCCAGGTCGCGGTACCTTGCCGCCATCCTGCAACCAAAGCAAGCCAGCGCTCACCATCGCGCAAACCGAGGACAAAGCTGTTTGGGCCACTGACCGAACGTACCTGGTGGTCGAAGTCACGCTGATCGATGGTGTCGAGGCAGGTGTCATTTACTTGCCGTAAGTCTTGCGCTGTAAAGGCGGCGAGTGCGGACGACGCGTCGGCAAACAGGGCAGTGGGTACCGTGTTCTCGAACCGTCGGCGCGCGGCGCGCAGGTGGACGCGGGTGCGCCTGCCCAACGTAGCCAATGTGGCTTCCACAGAGTCGCGAAGCACGAGCGTGTCTTGCACTGTGCGCCGCTGCATGGCGAAAAGAAACGGCCGGGGTATTCCGGCCGGGCTGATGAGCTGAACCGGTAAAGGTTCCTGCTTGAAGGAGACAAGGACAACACGGGCCCCACGCTTGAGCATAGCCTCGACGGCGGCGAAGGCGATGTCAACGCGCTGGGACGCTGGTGCGACGACCGTACGCACACCGAACGAGTCTGCTGTAGCCAAGAGTCCCGTAGCCAAACCTGCGGCACAGTACTCAAGCAGAAGAACGGCCGCTTGCAGCGGACCTGCATGCGCGCTGCCGCTGACTGGACCTTCATGAAAACAGATCAAATGAGGGCGTTTGCGAACGGCGTAACGTGTTCCGAGCAGCAGCCGCAGACCATGCATTGCTCCTAGCTGTCCACAACGCAGGGCCAGTTCCTCCAGTTGTCCGGCGCGCGCGAGGATTGCCTCCCGTCCGGTGACTACGAATGCGTCCACTGATTTAGACTGGCACGGTCTCGCTCCAATATGTGCATTCAACCGATCAAACTTCCGTAACTCTGATGTTGCGTATGCCGTGAGCGGGGCGTGTACTCTACCTCTGCATATGCATTCTGTTGGGGCGCTGAGTCGGCGTGAGGTCCTGGTGCGTGCGGAGCATACGACGGCGTGCGCGCGAGGATGGCCGCTGCATCTGCTGGGCGAACAGCAGGATGCCGCGATCACGCTGACACTTGCACCGGAACCTCCGGTCCCTTTGCCACGGGATTTCACCGGGTTGGGATACGAGATGTCTTCCGTCGCGCCGCTTGGACTGTTGAGCGCGGAAAACGGACGCTACGTGCGGCTGGTGGAGCAACTGGGCCGGCACGGAGTGATCCGGGTGGGCGGCATTGTGGCCGATTACACGCGGTATGACGCGAACGGGACGATTGCGGCGGAGCCGAAACGCACCGTCCTGACGCAGGCTAGCCTCCAGCAGTTTGGCGTATTTCTACGGAGGACAGGATGGACGGCGATCTGGAGCGTCAACTTTGCGCAGGGAACGCAGGAGGAGGCAGCGGAAGAAGCACGCGCGGTCGCGGCGGCGCTGGGCGACCGGCTGCAGATGTTTGAGATCGGCAATGAGGTGGAGAATTACGGCCGGGGAGAACATCCGTTCCGGACACCGCCGTATCGCTACGAGACGTACCGAGGGGAATACGAGCGATGGCGCGGAGCGATGCTGCGGGCTGTGCCGGAGGCGCGCTTTGCGGCACCGGATACCGCGTCGTCCATTGAGTGGGTGGAGCGGATGGCCACGGATGCGCATGGCAGCGTGCAGTTGCTGACGACGCACTACTACCGCAACGGGCAGCAGCGCGGGACCGCCGACCAGCTGATGCTGCCGGATGACGCGCTGGAAGCGAAGCTGATCCGGCTGCGGACGGCTGCGCGATCCAGCGGCATACCGTGGCGCATGTGCGAGACGAACTCGTTTTACGGGGGTGGCCGGCCGGGTCTCAGCGACACGTTCCTGGGCGCACTGTGGACGCTGGATTTTATGCTGCTGCTGGCGCGGTACGGATGCGCGGGCGTGAACATGGAGACGGGCGTGAATCAGCTCGGGTTCATCAGCTCCTACTCGCCGGTGCAGGACGACGGCAAGGGGACGCAGCGCGCCGGTGTGCCGTATTACGGGATGCTGGCGTTCACGGAAGCGGCGCGGGAATGCACGCATGTACATGCCGCGGTGGTGCCGGGCGGGGTGGCGGGGCTTACCGCGTATGCGCTGGGCGATGCGCGCCGGGTCCGATCGGTGGTGCTGGTGAACCGTGGTCCGGTGGGCTGCGATGTGTCTCTGGAAAGGCTTGGATTACAACGGATGCGTGCCACGCGTCTGACCGCACCCGCGCTGGACAGCACGACGGATGTGCGGTTTGGAGGCGGCGCGGTGGATGCGGATGGTGCATGGAAGGCTGTGCCGGCCGAGATGAGCCCGGGCGAGCGCGTTGCGGTTGGTGCGGGAAGCGCGGTGGTGTTGCGGGGCGAATAGTCGGTGGGTGCTGGGCCGCCGCTCGACTATACAGAATATGTGTTATCAGACATAGCGAGGATAATGGCCATTACTGAACCGTTACCGTCAGCGTGATGGTGGTGGAGGCCGTTGATCCGGCCGCCGAGTTGGCCGGAGTGATCACGATGGGTATCTGGTACGAGCCCGCAGGGCTGTCATGTGCGAGCGGATCGCCACCGCAGCCGCTTAGTCCTGCAAGCGTGCCGAGGCTGACAAGACACAGCGCCAGACGGAAAAGGCCTGGCAAACGTTTGCGGCGGACCGAGAGCCAGAGCGGCGCCGGACCCAGGAACACGGCCAAGGAGACGCGTGAGCCAAAGCTGCCAAGTCTGGGCGGTCTCTGAACCGCAGCAACGTTGTTGGTATTGATGGTAATGACGCTGGTGGCTGGATTTGCATTCGTAGTAGCTGCCGTGATGGTGACGCTGCTTGTCCCAACACTGCAGGCAATCTTTGCTGGAACGGTGCCGCAGGCCACGGTGAGCGTGCCGGAGTACCCTCCCGATGATGAAAGCATGATGGTGGACGTGCCGGTGCTGCCGCGCGCGATGGTGAAGTTCAGCGGTGACGCTCCCGTTGCATACGCGGGAAACGCGACTGTGACCGTGGCGTTGCCGGAGGCGGAGCTGGCGTAGCCGTTGACTCCCGCAAAGGATGCATGGATCGTGTGCGTGCCGGAGGCGAGCGCGGTGGTGCTGAAGGTTGCGGTGCCGGTTGCGGTTGATCCGCTGACGAGTGCCGTTCCAAGCACGTTGGATCCATCAAGGAAGGTTACGGTACCCGTTGGTATGCCGCTTGTGGCAGCGACGGACGCTGTGAAGTGTACGCCCGTGCGGGTATTGGTGCTGTTGTCCGACGCGGTCAAGGTCGTGCTGGTTTGCACGGGTGTACCCAGCAGCGTGAGAGCGGCGGTTGCAATCTGGCTATGGCCGAAGGTGGTCGGGTGCAGATCGTCCCAGAACAGATACGTGTCGGGGTTGAGGGTTGCGTTGCCCGCACCGAAGAAAGCAGACGAAGACGATGTCACGTTGGTGAAGCCAGGGGCCAGCGGCGGTCCTACAACCGTGTTGAACAACGTGTAAATGTCCAGTGGAAACAGATGCAGCGTTTTGCCGGAGTTTGCCGTGGCGAGCTGGCTCAGACCGGCAGACAAGGCCTGGTTGAAGACCTGCGCTGCTCCGTTAGCTGCAGCGGACTGTGTTGGCATCTGGTTGAGCCGTGGAATGAGCCCGAGCGGCGGCAGGTTTGGGATGAGGAAATCCGTCGCGCCTGCGTTGATGAGCTGCTGGATGAGTGCGACTTCCCGCGCGGCCGAACTTGTAATATCCGCCGTACTTGTCAGATTGAGCAGATCGTTGGAACCGCCCCACAGGACGAACAGGGTGCTGCTATTGACCGCCGGCGCGGTCGCCAGATAATCGGACACCTGCTGGCCCATGTTGTTGACGGTGATGGACAGCGCATTGGACGGGCCGTACGTGAGCAGGCTGGTGCCGGTGTTCGTAGTGGCGTAGCCGTATGCGTAATCCGTACCTCCGTTGAGTGAGCTGCGGATGGCAGGATGGGCCGGAAACCTGGCGGCAAGCTGTTCAATCCAGACGCCGGTGTAATTGTGCGCCGCTGGCGTGGTATCCGTGCCATCGGTAAAGCGGCCGTTGGTGTACCCGGTGGAGGGTCCGGGAAGTTGCGCGACCGTGCCGTACTTGGCATAGCTCAGGGATGCGTCGTTGCCAACGTCCGATAACGAATCACCGAAGACGACCACTGATGTGTAGGACTGCCCTGTCGCGGAAGCGGAAAAGCAGGCGCAGACGAGCAAAATGCTGGCAAGCAGCTGACCCACGCTGCGGATGCGGGGCTGAACGTTTTCGCGATTGCTGTGCATTTCTGTGCGGCGCATCGTGCCTTTGATGCTCGTCAATGTACGGTCTCCGGAAAGCAATCTGCACAGCTGCGGAGAGAGTGGCTTACCCGGCGTTCTGATTTTGGGCGCCGGCTCCCCTGCTGCAGGGTGTGAACGCCAGTCTGCACGTTTCGCCGCAATCCGTCAATGCGTTGTGAGACTGTGGGCGGAGTTGCTGTCCGTTTCCGCGCGTCATCGTCCGGCGGAAGCATCGTGCCTGCTATCATCGGAACGCGGGAGAGATGGCCGAGTGGCTTAAGGCGCACGCTTGGAAAGCGTGTATACCGCAAGGTATCCAGGGTTCGAATCCCTGTCTCTCCGCCAGTGATTGATTGAAGAGCAAAGGCGAGAGGCGATCCACTGGGATCGCCTCTCGCTTGTTTAGGCTGGACTTGGGCTATTGCTCGACTGGGATGCTGGAACCCCACAGTGCGGTGGAACCAGTGGTGGTGGTGGAACCCCAGAGGGCGGTTGCGGGATCGACGGAGTTTGATCCCCAGAGAGCAGTGGCGGCCTGCGTGGACCCGGAACCCCAGAGTGCGGTGGAACCCCAGAGTGCGGTGAAGGCTGCAGGATCACTGGACCCCCAGAGCGCGGTGGAACCCCATAGAGCAGTCGTGGCCACGGGACCCGCGAAGGCACTGGCACCATAGATCTGCGTCGATCCCCAGAGGGCGGTCGATCCCCACAGCGCAGTCTGATCCGAGACGAGCGTCACGGTACCCGTATAGGCGTTGTACGACGCAATCGAGGACATAGCCGTACCAGTTGGCGGGACGAAGATGATCGCCTTTACCGCCGTGACGGCGGCGTTGATATCCAGGTACCCGGCACCCACTGTGAACACGTCATTATGAGCGGTATACACCACGCCGGAGACAGGGTCCGTCACTGTGCTGGTTGGCTTCAGCACACCATGGTTCGCGTACTTCATCAGGTAGGCTTTCGCCTGATCCGGAGTGAGTGTTGGTTTGGCCTGAAGAAGGAGAGCGACTGCCCCACTGGCGACGCCGGTTGCCATGCTGGTACCGCTTAAGGGCATGTAATCGGTGGAGGCCGTGGTGTCGTTGCCTTTTATGTAGAAGCTGTCGGGGGTAAAGAACTGCGGATTGCTCGTTTGCAGGTTTGAGCTGCCCGCGAGGACGCTGGTGACGAGATTGCCGGGTGCCACAAGGTCCGGTTTGGAAACCTGGTCGATAAAGGATGGGCCCTTCGAGCTGTAGCTGGCCATGGCATCGTCGCTGATACCCGCTGTACCCACGGTGCGTACGGCTCCGACGGTAAGGACGTACGGATCGTTGCCGGGCGCTTCGACCGTGCCATAGCCTTCGGTGTTTAAGGAAAGGTTGCGGCCATTGTTGCCGGCGGCGACCACGACAGCAATACCGGCCTTCCAGGCTTTTTCAACTTCCTGGCAGAGCGGATCCTGCGTGTAGCTCTCGTAAATGGGACGGCCAAGAGACAGGTTAATGACACGGATGTTGTAGGTGGACTGCAATGCGATCGCCTGGGCGATGGCGGCGATCACGGTGGAGTCGCTGCCCTGGCCGTTTTCATCGAGCACGCGAAGATTGATGAGGTTTGCGCCAGGAGCAACACCCGTGAACGTGCGGGTGTAGTTC
>CAXUBG010000002.1:9231-15456 GCA_964249285.1 uncultured Terriglobus sp.
GCGTACGGCCACATGCGTGCCGTGGCCGTACGCGTCGGCAGTGGTTGTCTCGCCGGGAACGAAGTTCTGGCTATAGACGATACGTGAGCCGAAATCAGCATACGGATTAATGCCGCTGTCAATCACCGCCACACCAATGCCGGTACCGAGGTAGCCCTTTGTCCACACCTGTGGCGCGTTGATGGGCTCCACCGTGTATTCGGCACTCGTCGCGATGGAACCGGTAGATGCCGCGGGTTTAGGGCCTCGAGCACCGACCGGATGGTCAAGTGAAATGTGCCTGACATTCGGATCTTTTTCAAGGGCTGCGAGCGTTTCGGAGGTTACAGTGGCGGCAATGCCGTGGGCGTGCTGCAGATTCCGGTGGATCGTCGCGCCCATGCCGGCGAGCTTCGACGTTGCAGCGTCATCCGGTTCTTGGTTGTACTGCACGATGACGTGGTGCTGCGAGAAGCGGTCAGTGGCATCCGCAAGATCCTTCGCAAATTTGGGGTGTGCCTGGGCAAAGCTGACGGCAGAAAGGGAGAGGGAGCCCGTGGCAAGCAGGGCGGCTCTCAAAAAAGAGGAACGGGATAGCATGTGGGCCTCACGTGTGGTTCGTGGTAGTGGAGGTGGATGCACCGGAACGCTGTACTCGCTGGAAGGGTGCCTGCTCTGTAAGCGCCTGTTGCGTTAAGCCGGAAGATCACAGGGCATGTGCTGTTGCGCAAAGCGCGGTTCAGCCACATCCAGAGGGGGCGTACCGGGGTGAGCGATGGTCTGCTGTGTGGCGAAAGCCCTCGTCTCCGGGTTAGCGAGGTGCTGGCGCAACACATCCGGCGGCACCGGCAACGTCCGCAGCAGCGCACGCGTTGCAGCGTGTGTTTGCTCAAACGAACAGGTGCTGAGGACTATATCGTCCACCAGCTCTCCTTTGTTGATGACCAACATTCGGTCACACAGGCGAAAGACGGAAACAAGGTCATGCGAAACATAGAGCAAGGACGTTTCCGTGTCGCGAGTCACCTCATGAAACAAGCCTAAGATTTCGTCCTGCGTGCAGACGTCGAGCGCGCTGGTGGGTTCATCCGCGATGAGCAGCGCCGGACGGTGCAACAGCGCGAGTGCGATGAGAACCCGTTGCGCCTGCCCTATGCTTATCCCCATCGGCTTGCGTTGGAGGAACTCGCGAGTGGAAGGCAGCCGCACCTTCTCCAGGAGTTCCAAAATGCGCTCGTGCATCTGCTCCGGCGCGGGGGGCATGTGGGCGCGCCAGCTTTCCCGAAAGTGCTGTTGAAGGGTCAGCGCAGGGTTCAGCGATGTGAGCGGGCTTTGCGGTACCAACGCAATCTGCCTTCCACGCAACATGCGCAACTGGTGTTCCGGCGCTGTCAAGAGGTTGGTTCTGTTGAAGAGAACTTCTCCGCGCGCCCAGCCGTTGCGCCAGGGCAGCAGACCGAGCAGAGCCTGCACCAGCGTGCTCTTCCCTGCTCCGCTGGTTCCAACAACACCCGCCCGCTCGCCGCGCCGCACCTCAAAGTGAATTGCTGACAGCGTTTGCGCGGGGCCATATCCCGCATCAAGCTGGACGCGGAGCATTGGATCGTGCACAATCGTTTTCATCGCGCACCGGCTTTCCGTCGCATGGTTTCGATGGAGGCAAGGGCTCCGGGTTGCAGCACTGACGCCTGCGCTCCTTCCACGAACGGAGCGACCGCGTACAGCAGGTCGGGGTGGACCAGATAAATGAATGGCTGTTGGTCCGCGACAATCTGCTGCACGCGGTCAATGGACTGTTTGCGTTCCTGTGGACTGACTGCAACTGCCTGCGCAAGCATCAGTTTGTCGATCTCGGCTTCCCACTCTGTTGCGGGTGTCCTTTCGGAAGGATTCCATTGATGGTTAGGCGACGAACTCAGCCAGACGTTCATCATGGCGTTGGGGTCAGGATCGACATTGGTCAATCCCAGCAGCGCCGCCTCGTACGACTGCGTATGCATCAAGCGGTCAATCAGCGCGGGAAAGTCGAGCTTGACGACGTTGACCTGCATGCCGAGCTTGGCAAGATCTTGGGATATTAACTCCGCCATGCGTTCGCGTGCGACGTTGCCCGCGTTGGTCAGGATGGAGAAGCGCACTGTGTTGCCTGCGCTGTCCAGCAGGTTGCCATGAGCCAGCCGAAAGCCCGCTTGCTGCAACAGGGCGAGAGCCGCATGGCTGTCCTGCCCCGCGGTGTGCAAGCCGGTGTTGTACCAGGCGTGGTTCGCGGGCGAAATGAAGCTGTACGCGGGTGCCGCATGGCCTTTGTACGCGATACGGGCCAGATCGGCACGCTGGATTGCCATGGACACTGCCTGGCGAAAGCTGCGGTTGGTGAACCAGGCTTTCTCGAACCCAGGCAACGGAGCGGACGCGGCCTGGTTGAACCACATCTGCTCCGTGTTCAGCGAGGGGCCGTAGTCGCGTGCGCTGCCGGGCAGTTTTGCGTAGCCATCGAAGTCCTCTGGTGCGATGCCGCTGACGACCTGATACCCGCCGCTCAGGAAGCGTACCCGTTCGATCTCCCGGTTGCTGACGAAGTCAACGCGGACTGCGTCGAGGTACGGCAGTGATTGCCCGGACGCATCCTTCTTCCAATAGCAAGGATTCCGGTGCAACAAGACCGATTGGCCGCGCTTCACGTCCGCAACGAAGAAGGGCCCAGAGGTCACGGTGCTATCGCCAAAGTGCCCGGCCGGTTCGATCGCGATCTCATCGAAGATCTTCTCTACGCCGGCAACGCGCTTTGGGAGATGGAGGCGGACGGTGAGTGGACCTGCTGATTCGATGGTGACAGCTCTGGGTTCGAGGAATTCTTCGCTGACAGGTGACGCTGTTGCGGGATTGAGCACACGCTTCAAGCTGGCGACGACATCGGCAGATGTGAGCGGCGAACCGTCGGAAAAGCTCAGACCTTTGCGCAGCTGGATGGTGAGCGATCTGCCATCTGGCGAGACGAGGAACTTTTCGGCGAGGGCTGGCTCGGGTTGCAATGTCTGCCGGTTCAGACGTACCAGCACGCCCGCTGTAAGGAACCGGATTGTCTCCGACGATTGGTCGTCTACCTTTGCGGGATCATACGTCTTCGGCTCGGAATGCAGCGCGAAGGCGAGATCGGCAGACGCTACTTGCGCTTGCGCTACAGCGGTCAGAGCTGCGAAGCCAATCCATAGCAACCGTGCGCGATGCATCACGTTAATCCTCCGGAACCATCAGTTCAAGCGAAAAGAGTACGGCAACAAGCACGGCCAAGGGCAGGTATACCCAGCGGCTGGCCGCAAGCTGAGCGGAACTGGCGAGTTCCTGCAAAAGACCACCCCACGACACCAGGGGTGCGCTGACTCCCATGCCGAGCGCTCCCAGGTTCGCCTCCGCGACGATGAAGGCCGGAACGCAAAGCAGGAACTGTGTCAGGTACAGCGGACGGAGATGCGGCAGCAAGTGCGTGCGTGCAATCCGGAGCGCGCCCTGGCCGCTGGCGCGGGCCTGCAGCAGCCAGCCTTCGCCGCGCAGAGAAACCGCGCGTTGGTACAGGCTGCGGACATACACCGGCCAGCCAAGCAGTGCGAGCAATGCAAAGGTCACGGCAGCCGAGGTGTACGCAGGCAAGTTGAGTGGCAGAGCGGAACGCAGCATCATCAGAAGGTAAAGCCAGGGCAACATCAAGCAGACATCGCCCGTGTAGAGCAGGACGTGCCTGATAACCGGCGGCGCGAATGCCGCGCCCACGCCCGCGGCAAGGGCAATACCCGTTGAAACTGCCGCAGCCAACACCGCGCTGGACAGGCCAAAGACAACCGCGGAGGCCAGGCGGGCTGCGCGGTCCCTGCCCAACTCGTCCGTGCCCGCCAGGTGGGCGCGTGATGCAGCGGCACCGATGGCATCGCGATCCTGCTCAGAGCTGTTGCCTCGCAGGCAAAGACCCGCAGCCACCGCGAGAAGGAGGAGGAGAACGGCGCAAGCGGCACGTTTCATCGCGACTCCCCGGGCGATCGCACATCCTGCGGAATGAGCGTGGATGTTGCGATGCAGGCAGCCAGCAGCAGGGTGATCGCAAACAGCACCGGCAGATCCCGGTTCATCGCGGCGTTCCACGCGAGCTGGCCCGTACCCGGAACGTCGAAGATCACTTCCACGGGGATGACGGCACTGAGAGCGATCACGCACGACATGATGAACAGCGCGGCAAGCTCCCGGCGCATGGGCAGCAGAAGGTGGCGCATGATGAGGCGGACCGGCCTGACGCCGCACGCGCGGGCAAAGGCAAGGTGAGGCGCCGTCCGTGCGCGGCGTAGCAGGCGCGAGAAGAACCGGAAGTCACGCGCTGCGATGATGGCACTCAAGACGATGGCCGGCCCACCCCGGCCATTCAGCAGGCAGAAGGTGGCAAGCGCGCTTACCGGAACACAGATCAGCAGCGCCGTCAGCAGCGTGATACTTCGTTGCGCCGCGGTGGAACGCAGCCCGGAGCACCACAAAGCAGCCAAGAAGGCTGACAGTGAGCCGCCGCAGACCGTAACTGCGATCAGCTTGCCCGTGAGCCGCAACCGTGGCAGCAGGAGCTCTCTGACAGGTACTTGATACTGCCTGGAGACACCTAGGTCACCATGCAGGATGCCACCGAGGAGGTCTGTCCAAACATGCAGGAGGCTCGCCTGGCGCTG
Source organism: uncultured Terriglobus sp. (assembly GCA_964249285.1). Taxonomy (GTDB): domain Bacteria; phylum Acidobacteriota; class Terriglobia; order Terriglobales; family Acidobacteriaceae; genus Terriglobus. The sequence continues at coordinate 13,914 of CAXUBG010000002.1, forward strand.
TTCTTCCCCGGCACTTTTCATCAGCGCGGCTGCACCAAAACGCGCGTCCATCTCACGTTCATTTGCGAAATAGCCGGGTGCAAGGCGCATCAGCATCACAGTGCCAAAGGTTGCGCACAGCAGGAGTGAGATTGACCGGACGGCGCGTAACGAGAAGGTCCGGAAGTGCATGCCTGGCATCAGGCGACCAATGCCGGCTTAAGCGTGACCGGAGCGGCTGCCGGCTTGTTCTGCTGCTCACCCTGGCGATACATCTGTCTCTGTGCAGCCCCCAAAAGATCTTCCGGGGTATCTCCGTCTTGCGGGTAGAAGGCCGTGCCGTGGCGTACCGCCGTATGCATCGGCATACCGGCCTGTTTGGCGGCGGTGGCGATTGCGCCCGGGATCCAGTCGAGGCGCTCTGGCGAAAATGGCTCCTGGATGTCCGGCATGACAATGGCGACTTCACCAGCACCCATCAGAGTCACGGTGTCCTGATGACGGCATTGTTCTCGCAAATGCAGCAGTGAGCAGCGCAGAAGCGCATTCCGCGCCGTGTCGGAAACCCGCGCATTCGTTTGCCAAGAGTTCAGGTCACACAGTACGACAGCGCAATATCCGTTCGTGTCATGGCAGCGGCTGACCTCCGCCGCGAGTTTCTGAAACAGCGCACGACTGCCGGTCAGGACTGTGTCGTCGCTAAGCGTTCGCTCCTGAGCGACGCGCTCGGGCCCAAGCGCATTCGCAAGCACATGAGAAAATCGCGCCTCAATGGCATGGAGAATTCTTAGATGCCCCTTGTTGAAGCGATCAGCTTCCCTTGAATACAAGGTGAAGACCCCGAAAGGGGTCCCCTGTACATCGAGCAACGGGATTGCCAGCGCGGAGGAAAGTTCCGGGCGGTTCTCGCCCGGATGCGCCCTGATATACGTCGGCTCCACGTGAGCATTGCCGTTCAGGATCGGGAGGCCGCTCTGCGCGACCCAACCGGAGAGACCCTCACCGAGCGGGATCGAGGTGTCCGAGAAAAACGGCCGGAACGCGGCATCGATGTACCGCGCACTCACGGCATCATCCTTCTTTACATAGAGGGCGCAGCAATCGAAGGGCACGAGCGCACGCAGCCGCCCGGTCATCATCGCCAATGTATCTTCCACGCCGAGCGCGAAACCGGCTTGCTGGCTTAGATCGGACAAGCTCTGAGCCGCTTCATGGGCGATTGCGATCGCATATAGATCCGGAGTGTGCTGATCCATTCCAAAAGGAGAAACTTCTTCGCGTGCATGGCTTTGTTCGAAGCCGGCGCCGGGAGCGATGCCTCGCTGTACTTCCATTTCGAGGTTTAACGCCTGGAAGGTTCCTGGTTCGTGATAAGTTTTCTCGAACTCGACATAGCACTGCTCGAGAATGGTTACAATCCTGGGATCAAATTGCGACCCGGCCATGCTTCTGACGATCTCCATAGCCTTCGGCAGGGGCAGTGCCCGCCGGTACGGCCGGTCCGAGGCCAGAGCGTCGAAACAATCGACGACGCTGAGGATGCGTGCACCGACCGGGATGTTCT
>CAXUBG010000002.1:15466-26759 GCA_964249285.1 uncultured Terriglobus sp.
GTCCGGGTACCCTTGCCCATCCCAGCGCTCGTGGTGGGAACGAACGATGGGAACGACCGGGTACGGGAAGCGAACGCGCTCCAGAATGTCCGCCCCGACAACAGGATGAATCTTCATCTTTTCAAATTCGTCGGAGGTGAGTTTGCCCGGCTTGTTGATGATGTGTTCCGGGACGGCCAGCTTGCCAATGTCATGCAGAAACGCGGCTGTCTGCAAAGCCTTCTTCTGCATGTCGTCCAGATCCATCAGCATGGCCACTTTGGCCACGTAGTCGCGCACACGGAAGAGATGGTCGTGCGTGTTCTGGTCCTTGGCCTCGACCGCCATGGCAAGACCTTCGATGGTCCGCAGGTGCAGCGCTTCCGTCTCGTCGAGATGTTTGCGCCGTTCTTCCAGCCGGTTGACCTGCCCGACATAGGAGCGGTACACGGTATACACCACAGGAACGAGCAACCCCGCGGTTCCCCATCCATAGCGGACCAACGCCAGATCCGCCGTCGCGGCCAATGCGGCACCGACAAGGTAAAACGGAAGGAACCAGGTGAACTCCGTGCGCCAGATTTTGACCGGGTCACCTCCCGACGACCAACCGATGGCAAACGCAACCGGAAGCGTGTTGCACAAGAAGTATATGGAGGCCGCCAGCGTCAGCGATGGCGCAAGCGCCATGCCGTGACTCAGAAGCACGTAGTAGCAGACGTACGCTGCGGCCGTGGAGCATATGCTGTTTGAAATGTTGAACAGGATCTGAATCACGGCCATGAACGTGCGCGTGCGCAGCCTGCATTGCAGCGCAGTGGAAAGTGCCGCGACAAGGAAGGCCTGTGCCGGGGAAAGTTGCACAATCGAGAGGAAGACGAAGGTGTAGTTCAGCGACATGGAGCCGCTGCCGCTGAGGCGAGGCACCTTGAATCCGGAACTGAGCAGGGCCGCGGCCAGGCATACGGCGAAGGTCCACCACGACCGCCCCGGTGCATGCGCGGCAGCGGCAAACGCAGCCACGGCTCCGCACAAGACACCGGTGATTAGAACGTTCGCGCGCAGAGGCATCGGCTTCGGGTCACCTGCTCCATCAGCCTATCGGCAGGAAGCAAGTGGCACGTGAGCGTTGTGCGCCCGATAGTTTTCAGTTGGCCACTTATGGTACTTCGCCGCGCGGCGGACAAGGACGGATCACTTCTTCAACGGCGTTCGATACACAACGGAACGCCTCGTTTTGGGCGAAGATTGACCGAGACGGTCAGCGGCAAGGCGTCAGGCGCATCCGAAGGCAACCGGATCCGCCAGTCACGCAGCAGGACCGCCAACGATAGAACCCCCTCCATCCAGGCGAGCCCCTCGCCGATACACTGCCGTGAGCCGCCCCCAAAGGGAAAGTATGCGAACTTGGGCCGGCCCGCGCTCTCGGCCTCGGCGAAGCGCTCCGGGCGAAAGGCGTCTGGCTCGATCCAGAAGCGTGGGTCACGATGCACGACTGCCTGTGGCGCGAGCAGCGTGGCACCGGGCGGAATACGATACCCATGAAAGTCGTAGCCCTCTGGTCCGCAACTCCTGCCAAGCACCCAAACCGTCGGCATCAGCCGCATGGCTTCAGCGAAGATGTCATGGATGTATCGCAGATTCGCGTAGTCCGCGGCGTTTGGATGGCGATCCTTCAACATCTGCGTCGCTTCACGGCAACCCGCCTCCTGCACATCAGGATGTTTGGCCAGCAGCCACAACGTGAAGCTCAGGACATTTGCCGTAGTCTCATGCCCGGCAAGGAGTACTGTCAGGCATTCATCGCGTACCTGCTTGTCGTTCATGCCGTCAACGTCTGTTCCGGCTTCCGAGCCGGCAGCGCTGATTAACATCGAAAGCAGATCGCCACGATCGCCGGGAGAACGCCGGCGTTCCGCAATCATTGCATAGAGAATCGTGTCGAGGGCATCAATGCCCTGCTGTATCCGCTTCGCCGGGCCGAATGGAACCTTTCGCGCGGCTTCCAACACCTGCGCGGGCACCCAGGTGGGCGGTGGCTGAACCATGAAGGCGCTGACGGCTGATGCGATCTTTTTCGCTTCGGCCTCCTCGTCAATGTTCAAGAGGCACTTGCCCACGATACGAAGGGCCAGCAGCAGCATCTGCGGGTGAACATCCATCATGCCCGGCTTCCACTGCCGCGTAATCTCCACGGCATACTGACCGATGACTTCGCCGTATGCGTTGATCCGTTCGCGATGGAAGGCGGGCGCGGCCAGCCTGCGCTGGCGCATGTGCAGTGGCTCCTCACTCGCGAGCAGGCCTTCACCCAGCAATGCGCGGGCACGCTGCATGGTGAGCACACGGCGGTTGTGACGCTCATGCTCGACGAAGATCTCCTGAATCAGCGTGGGGTGATTAAATTGGAAGATGTGCCCGCTCAGCGTGTGCAGGTGTACGAGGTCACCGTACCGGCGCTGATTCTCCGTTAAGAGATCAAGCGGACTTTGCCGTAGGAACCTGCCGCTCAGCACGCGCACCGTATTGCTCGGTCCCGCTGGAAAGCGTGTGTTGCGTGACGGCCTGATCTCTGGAGGCGGCACAAGCATGTCCGTATAGTAGGCGCGCCATGCAGCCAGCAGTCCCCGCCGGCGAGCATGGGACATCTAGATGCCCAGCTAATTGCTCCCGTGGTATGCGAGTAGCTAGAATTGCGCGGAGATCAACAACGCTCCTGAAGGACACCTCATGCGTGCCTCGCTGTTTACCGCGTTTGCCATTTACGTGTTTTCCGCGCCGAGCAGGCCCGCCGATATCGCCTTTCATGTCACCATGATCGATCCAGGGTATGGCGAGACGGCAGCGTTGGCTGACATCAACCGGGACGGCAAGCTGGACATCGTCGCTGGCGAGACCTGGTACGAGGCACCGAAATGGACGAAGCACTCGCTGCGGCAGATCGACTATATGAACGGGTACATCGACGACTTCAGCGATCTTGCAGTGGACGTGGATGGCGACGGGTGGACGGACATCGTTCAGTTCAGCTACTTTGCGCATAACATCGTTTGGCTGAGGAATCCTGGAAGGCCAGACGGAGCGTGGAAAACTACAGAAATCGATAACAGTGGACCGGTGGAGTTCGCCTTTCTGGTGGACCTGAATAATGATGGCAAGGCATTAGAGGTGCTGCCGGAGTACGACCGTCCATCTGTCCCCGCGGCCTGGTTTGAGCTGGCAGGAGGTAAGTGGATCAAGCACGTGGTTGCATCGCAGAGCTACGGCCATGGCATTGGCGTAGGCGACGTGAACGGAGATGGACGCAACGACATCCTGACTCCCAAGGGCTGGCTAGAAGCACCGCGGGACGTTCATTCGCCTGGCAACTGGGTCTTCCACCCCACGGATTGGGGCTGGAAGCACATCCCGCCTGCCGGTTCACCGGACGTTGAGAGCACCCGGCCCGCGCAGTTCGGGTACATGTACCTGCTGGATATCAACGGCGACGGACGCAAGGACATGCTAACCACCATGGCTCACGATTACGGGCTTGCCTGGTACGAGCAGACTGCTGATGGCAAGTGGGTGCAGCATGTGATCGACAGCTCGTGGTCGCAGGCACACGCATCACAGCTCATCGACATGAACGGCGACGGCCAGCCCGATCTGGTGACCGGCAAGCGGTACTTCGCACATAACGGCGCTGATCCCGGCGAGCGCGAGCCGTTGGGCGTTTACTGGTACGAGTGGCGCAGGATTCCAGTCACACCCGCGACAGCGCACGGACCGGGCAACGGCGGCGTGGAGTGGATCCGGCACATTGTCGATTACGGCGGACGCATGGGCGGTGGCGTGCAGACCGTTGCGGCTGATATAGACGGCGACGGCGACATCGACCTGGTGAGCGCCAACAAGTCGGGACTGTTCCTCGCCGAGAATCTCACACGATCACCGAAGCCGGCGCGCTGAATCATGCGCGGCAGGTATGCTGAAACGATGAGTGAGGTCGCAGCAGGGGCAGTTGGCACGCCTGCACGATCCCGGACGGCCGCGCGTCAGGTTCTTATGATTGACGCGGATGACACGCTCTGGGAGAACAATATTTACTTTGAACAGGCCATCGCCCGATTCGTGGAGTTCGTCGCACATGCCGAGCTATCGCCTGAAGAAGTGCGCGCGGCCTTTGATACGTTCGAAGCGGCGAGAGTCAAGGTCCATGGCTATGGAACCGACGCCTTCCACCAATCGCTGCTGGCGGGTTATCAACACCTGACCGGCAGTGCTTGCGACCAGGAGCAGGCGTCGCACATCGCCCAGTGCTCCGAAGGCATACGCAAGGCAGCGTTGCAGTTGCTCGACGGCGTTGCCGACGTGCTGCCGCAGCTTGCGGCAAGGCACACGCTAATCCTTGTGACCAAGGGTTGTGTTGAGGAACAAACGGCGAAGCTGGAGCGCTCCGGGCTTGCACATCACTTCCGGCATGTCGAAGTGCTGCGCGAGAAGCACGCCGGGGCTTACCTCGAACTCCTGCAGCGTTATTCATGTGATCCGGCCCGGACGTGGATGATTGGCAACAGCCCACGCAGCGACGTCAACCCGGCGCTACAGGCTGGTATGCACGCGGTGCACTTGCCACATCCAAGCACGTGGGTGCTGGAGAAAGAGGACCTGCAGGCACCGGGCACACACCAGAAACTGCTGCAACTGAACAGTTTCCGTGATCTTCTACAGCACTTCGTTGAACGCGTATGAACAGAGGGGCTTTGTTATACTCACTGTGGCACGGCAGTGCCCGCCGACCGCTCCGCGCGGTCTGTGCGGAGGTGGCGAAATTGGCAGACGCACTAGCTTGAGGTGCTAGCGCCGCAAGGCATACGGGTTCAAGTCCCGTCCTCCGCACCACACCTCCGCAAAGCAATCAGACCGCTTCACAAAGCACGTGGGGTGCTCCCCTTCCCGATCCGGTGCGATTGTGTGCCGCGGCGCACGGCATTCCCTAAACAGTTCTCGTAATCTACCGACAATCCGTTCTAACTGGATCAGGGCACGGTACCGGATCGGGAGAGCGGGAATGAAGTCTGCACGAGAAACGTCATGGACACACAAGTGCGTTCTATGTGGAACCATTCTCCTTCTACTTTGTGGGCTCTTGCTCGGCTGCGGCAGCGGGATTCATACGGCCGCGCCTGGTACGTCCAGCGCACCAGCCAGTACGAACACGCCTGCCACCAGCGCTCCATCAGTTTCTTCGAACCTGGTCATTACACATGGTGGCACGTACACCGGCAGTTGGCGCAGCGACGATCCAAACGTACCCGCAGTCAGCGTTGTGACGGACGAGCCCGTCGTCATTGAACATGCACAGATTGTCAGCCGCGGCGACCTCATCCGGATCGCAGGCAACGCGGGTGCCAACGTCACCATACGGTATGTGACCGGCACCGGACTTGATCCGTTGATTGGAGGCATACAACGCGGCTCGTTTGTAAACGCCACGGCTGTCTCCTCCCTGACGGTCGAGCAATGCACGATGACAGGAACACGTCACGGCGTTTCGGTCGGTCAGTCATCGCCGCGTGTGTTGCTGATACGAAACAATGTCGCTGCTGAACTAGAGGACCGGGCTGTGGACAGTGCGGGCGGTTTCCAAGCGGCACGGCCAGACCTCGGCCATTTTGTTGTGTTCCACGCGGTGTCGGCCATCAATGGTGCCGAGATCAGCTGGAACCAGGTGGTGCAAACGATGGGTCGAAGTTCAACGGAAGACGGCGTCAACATCTACAAGAGCCAGGGTTCTGCCTCAAACCCCGTCATGGTGCACGACAACTACTTCGAGGGCGCCTCTTCCCCGGCAACGAACAGCTATAGCGGCAACGGTTTGATTACCGATGGAGACGGCACACTGCCGGTGACGGCCTTTGTGGTGTTCGACGCGAACCAGATTGTTCGTACCGCAGGCGGAGGTGTCATGATCGCGAACGGTCATGACACCGTGGCGCGGAACAACCGTGTTGTGTCCTGCGGTAAGAACGCCGATGGCAGTTGGTACGCGCGCAAGCAAGTTACCGCGGTCAGTTTATGGAACTACTACTCCGCACCGGAGTTCAGAGACAATGTCATCACGAGCACCGCTGGCGGCATGGTTGTGCCGGATAACAGCGGCAACGCCATTGCAAGCAACACCTACGCCGACCCGAACAACCTGTCGTCGAGTAACAATGTAAGCGGCAACGCCTTCACTAATCCGTGCCTGGTTGGGGGCACGATCAGTCTGACCGCCGAAGCCAATGAGCGCGCGGTCTGGGCAGCAAAGCTCAGCGCATCGGGCATACTTCCGGGTAACGCAACGAACTGACCAGCAACTTCAAGCACACGTGACATTAGCGTGAATGCCACTTGTCAGTGCCTCAAATCGCTGCACGAATCCGGGCTCTGTGGACTCAATAGAGTCTTGAATAGTTGCCGATGATCTCTCTTGATGAGAGTTTTTGATACCCGCACGCACACTCACTTAAACACCCATCCGAAACACCAGAGGACTTCAGCCTACGCAGGAGCGCTCTGCCGCAGTGCGCTCGTCTGGCCGGCTTTTTTTCCAGTGTACCTTCGACATCTCGGCATCGTGCTGGTGCTCCTCATGTCCGCTCGCGGCGGCAAAGCTGAGCTAAATGGCCCGCAACAACCGCAAACCGGTGCAACGCCCTCGCCCTCAGATAAGTCTCTAACCGCGAATACTATTACCATCACTAAAGGCGGTACCTACAGCGGAAACTGGGTCAGTTCCGACCCGGCGATGCCAGCGGTCAGCGTCCTTACCGACGAGCCTGTTGTCATTGAAAACTCCACCGTGATGGGTCCTGGAAACCTAATTGTTGCCACTGGGAAAGCCGGTGGAAATCTGACCGTACGTAACGTGTCCGGGCGCGGCTTGGATCCTCTGGTCGCTGGTAAGCAGCGCGGCGCGTTCGTTGTGGCCTACATCATGAACTCACTCGCGGTGCAGAACTGCACATTGTCGGGTTCCAGCTTCGGCGTGAAGGTCGGTTTTTCCAACCTGTCCAGCTTAAGTATTGTGAATAATCTGGCAAGTAATCTGGAAGATCGCGCCAGTGACGGCAATGGTGGATTCCTTACGGCGCGTCCGCAGCTTGGCCACTTCGCGTTGCTGTATCAGGTGTCCGCAACGAGTGGAGCCGAAATCGCCTGGAACCAGATTACGCAGACGATGGGTGAAAGCTCGATAGACGATGTAATCACGGTGTACAAGAGCCAGGGCGCGGCAAGCCGTCCGATCGACATTCACGATAACTACATGGAAGGCTACTCGTCACCGGGGGCGGCTTTCTATAGTGCAAACGGCCTAAGCAGCACGGGGGACAACACCGCCTTAACCAGTAGTTACACGCTCTTTCGTGCGAACCAAATGGTGCACACCCCGGGGAATGGCCTTTCTATCCTGAATGGACACGACATCACCGCGGACAGCAATCACGTTGTTTCCTGCGGACAGGCAATCGACGGGACGTGGTACGCGCGCCCAGGTGTCGCAGCTGTCACTCTATGGAACCGGTCCGGCGCCCCTGGATTTTACGGCAATTTGATTACCTCGACAGCTGGCGGGCTGGTCATTCCCAACACGGCGAGCAGACCCGCAGCGAGCGACGTCATTGCCAATCCCTCCGACTTGGTCACATCAACCAACAGTGTTACTGGGAACGGGTTCACAGACCCGTGCATCGTGAATGGAACGACGAATCTCGCCGCCGAAGATGTCGAGCGCACTGCATGGACGACTAAGTTAGCCGTCAATGCGCAGATACTGGGCGATCAACACAGTCCGGTGCAGATAGCGCTGAGTCCGCTAAATATTTCGCTGGGTCCCGCGCAAAGTCAACAGTTCGCCGCGAATGTCAGCTGGGCGAGCAATACCGCCGTGACTTGGACCATGGCCCCCGCAGTTGGGGTGCTCTCTAACGGCGGACTGTATACGGCACCGTCCAGCATCGTTACGGCTCAGACCGTGACCATTGCGGCCAGCAGCGTAGCAGACCCATCGAAGACGGCAACTACTGTTGTGCAGCTGATTCCCCCAGTCCTGGTGACGATCAGCCCTGGTGTAAGTGCGATCAACGCGGCCCAGACGCAGCGCTTTGCGGCAAGTGTCAGCGGCAGCAGCAACACTGGTGTTAGCTGGTCGATCAGTCCGTCGCTTGGCACTATCTCCGCCAACGGTATCTACACACCGCCGCCATCGCTCAACGCGCAGCAAACAATCATCGTCACTGCGACCAGCTTGGCGGATCGTACAAAGAACGCCAGTACTACCCTGACGGTCGCTCCCGCAGCCATCAGCATGGCACCATCTGCCATCTCTCTCGCTGCTTCGCAAACACAACAGTTCACCGCGGCGCTGCAGAATGGCTCGCAAAACGGAGTCATCTGGTCTGTTAGCCCCGCCCTTGGAAGCATTACCGCATCAGGCATGTACACTGCGCCCAGTGTTATCAGCAGCGTCCTGACCGTTACCGTAACGGCTGCGAATGCGGCGAACACGACGCAATGGGTAACCGGCACCATCACGCTATTGCCGCCAGTCAAAGTCAATCTGGTCGCTAACTACGCGGCACTGACGGTGTCACAGTCAGTGCAGTTGACCGCATCTGTACAGAACAGCGCGAATCCCGCCGTTACGTGGTCACTGAATCCATCAGCCGGGAGTATTTCAGCAACTGGCGTTTACACCGCGCCCGCAACGATTACCGCGCAACAAACCATCGCTTTCGCGGCGGTAAGTGTCGCAGATCCGACGAAGAGCGCCAGTGGCAGCATCCTGCTGACGCCTCCGGTTTCGGTTGCGGTGGTCCCCGCAAGCGTTACACTTCCACCTTTGGGAACCCAGCAGTTCGCAGGAAACGTCGCGTGGACCAAGAATACAGGAGTGACGTGGTCGGTAAGTCCATCCCTTGGCTCAATCTCGTCCTCTGGGCTTTACACCGCTCCTGCAACCACGGCGACACCAGAGCAGGTAACGATCACCGCCACCAGCCTGGCTGATCCGGCAAAGTCGTCTAACGCGATAGTTACTCTGAATCCTCCGGTAACAGTCGCCGTTACTCCGCCGACTGCAACGGTCACGGTTGGGCAAACGCAGTTGTTGACGGCGGCAGTCGCCTATAATACGAATGCCGCGGTCACGTGGTCTATCTCTCCCGCACTCGGAAGCATCTCTGCATCTGGCCGGTACACGCCACCCGCGACCGCGCTAACGGCACCGCAGAACGTTACCGTAACGGCGACCAGTGTAGCGGATGCCACAAAGACGGCCACTGCGATTCTAACGGTAAACCCACCACCATCTGTCGCTGCTTCAGCTTCGAACCTGACGTTGGCAGCCGCGCAAACCGCCCAGCTCACCGCGACTGTGGACTATAACTCCACCAACACTGTCTTGTGGTCAATCAACCCTGCAATCGGCTCCATTACCACGGGCGGTTTGTACACGGCACCCGCCTCCATCCCCAACGTTCAGGCCGTTACCGTCACGGCTACACTCGCCAGCGACCTTTCCAAGACTGCGAGTGTCTCGCTCACTCTGCTTCCTCCCGTCAAAATCAATCTTGCCTCATCGTATGCGTCTGTGACCGCGTCACAGACGGCGCAATTTGCCGCAAAGGTCCAGAACACACCCAACTCGGCAGTCCTGTGGACGATTGCTCCTCTGTTCGGCACGATTTCGGCAGACGGACTCTATACGGCTCCGTCTTCTGTCCATTCGCAACAGACCGTGACAGTTACCGCAGCCAGCGCCGCCGATCCAACCAAGTCAGCAACGGGAACGGTGGTCGTGAACCCTTCCGTATCGGTCGCCATCGTTCCACAGAGTGCAACGCTTTCTCCTCTCGGCACACAACAGTTCGCAGGCAACGTGGCGTGGAGCAGCAACACCGCAGTCACATGGACGATCAGTCCGGCAATCGGAACGCTTTCAGCCGCCGGTCTGTATACCGCACCCGCAAACGTTGCAACACCGCAGAACGTCATCGTCACGGCTACCAGTCTTGCCGATCCAACTAAATCGTCAAGCGCGACGGTGGTGCTCAATCCACCGCCTTCGGTCGCGGTAAGCCCGGCATCTGCCACCGTAACGCTCGGGCAAACGCAATTATTTACTGCTGCCGTCGGATACGCTGCGAACCCATCAGTGACATGGTCAATTAGTCCTGCCGTCGGTAGCATCTCATCTGTTGGACGATACACTCCGCCATCGTCGCCACTGTCCGTGCCCCAGCTTGTCACGGTCACCGCCACCAGTGTGGCTGATCCAAGCAGGTCTTCGTCGTCCACTGTGGCAGTAAACCCTCCTGTAGCACTCACGCTTTCTCCTGCTTCCACTTCTCTTTCGGCCACACAGAACCTGCAGTTTTCTGCGACTACTTCGTGGGCTGCAAATACCACAGTTTCGTGGTCTATAAGTCCTGGGGTCGGCAGCATTTCACAAACGGGACTTTACACGGCGCCTTCCGTAGTTGGTTCCGTTCAGCAAGTCACCATAAGCGCTGTAAGTGCCGCTGATTCTACGAAATACGCAACAGCTTCCGTGACCCTGCTGCCGCCTGTGAAGGTGACCCTCCTTTCCAGCTACGCGGCAATCAGCGCGTCGCAGAGCACTCCCTTTGCCGCACAGGTGCAAAACTCCGCTGACACGCGCGTGACTTGGACTATTAGCCCCGACTACGGCAGTATTGCTTCGTCCGGAGTCTATACAGCGCCCGCGTCTGTCCCTTCCCAGCAGACGGTTGTTGTCACGGCCACGAGCCAGGCAGATCCGGGAAAAGCCGCGTCCGGAACCGTGGTCGTTAATCCGCCCGTGACGGTAGCGGTGGTCCCCGGTAACGTCACGTTGACGTCATCACACTCGCAACAGTTCAGCGCTTATGTTGCGTGGAATCAGAACACAGACGTTACCTGGTCTATGTCACCCCGTGTTGGAACCCTCAGCTCTGCTGGGTTGTACACCGCCCCGAATAGCCTTCCTGCAAACCAGACGGTCACGGTGACCGCAACCAGCGTTGCCGATCCGACGAAGACCGCCAGTGCAGTCATTTCCCTTCTGACATTGCTCGGCCCTGCGCCCATTGTGATCACGGAAGGTGGCACCTATTCTGGCAACTGGGTCAGCACCGATCCGAACACTCCCGCGGTTACGGTTGCGACCGACGCGCCGGTAGTAATCCAAAACGCGACGGTTCGAGGCAGCGGGAATCTAATCCAGATAAGCGGCTCGACGGGTGCTAACGTGGTGATTCAAAACGTCACCGGAACGGGTGTGGAT
>CAXUBG010000002.1:26769-44421 GCA_964249285.1 uncultured Terriglobus sp.
GTGGGCCGCCAACGAGGTGCTTTTGTTCGAGCAGCAATCGTCAGCTCGTTAGTAGTGCAGAACTGCACACTGACCGGAACGGCATTCGGCATCCAGGTGTCGTCATCGACCGCAAGCAATCTGCAGCTAGTCGGAAACAGAGGAATCAATCTTGAAGATCGGGCCAGTGATGGCGCGGGAAATGTACAAGCCTCCCGTCCGCAACTCGGACATTTTATTGTGCTGCATAACATGGTGTTGCCGAATGGCGCTGAGATTGCCTGGAACGAACTGCGACAGACAGTCGGCCAGTCTTCCACCGAAGACGTTATCAACATTTATCATAGTCAAGGGACCAGCGTCAGTCGCATCACAGTGCATGACAATTACATGGAAGGCTACTCGTCGAGCACCACCCCTATATACACCGGTAACGGGTTGATCACTGACGGTGATAGCACAAATGTTTCAGCTTACGTCCTGTTTCAGGCCAATCAGATGGTGCACACTGCCGGTGGCGGAGTAGCCATTGCGAGCGGGCATGATGTTACTGCCATTGCCAACCGGGTCGTTTCGTGTGGAACGGATAGCTTAGGTCATTGGTATTCCCGGGCAGGAACTGCAGCCGTCGCTCTCTGGAACTTCTACGGGGCCCCTCAGTTCTACAACAACACCATCACACAAACCGCAGGTGGCCTGGTGTCACCGGATTCGAACGGCCTGCCGGTCGTGAGCGACCTGTTCATTAATCCCGCCGATGCTCAGGACAGCAGTAATTCCGTAAGCGGCAATCTATTTACCGATCCCTGTTTGGTCAACGGCCAGATGCAGCTTTCGGCAGAGAACGCTGAACGCGTCCTCTGGACGATTAAGGTCGGCGCTAACAACGTTCTTCTTGGCGATCAACACTGAAAGGGATACCGACGCAACTAAAACGGAACTCATCATCAGGACCTGTCCCCTACTGAATTCATCCGGTGTTCCTTCGCTCGTACAATCGGATTGGATGAGCCCACGTGAAACGTAAACCTCTGAGCATTGCATCCGCTGCGGTGAGCGGGATTCGCTGGAATTATTTTGGCAATCTCTTTTCTCTGACCTGCTCTCTCACCATCACGGCTGTGCTTGCACGAATACTGGGGCCGGGTCCCTTTGGCGAGGCGATGATCGCGTCGACGGTCTACGGCTTCGCTAACCTTTTCGTCAACGGGGGCTTCAGCCAAGCCCTGATTCAGCAGGAAGAGCTGCCCCCGCTGCAGATCCGACGAGCATTTACTACGCAGGTTGCCCTGGCCGTGGCTTTTACGGCGCTTATCGTTCTGCTGGCGCCGGTAATTGCCGGCGCATTTCACACGGCGACAGCTACACCTGTGATCCGTGTCATGGCTGTGATCATCAGCGTACAGGCCTTAGGTCTGGTTTCAGCCGCCTTGCTTCGGCGTGACATGCGTTTCGACGTGATACAGCACGCAAACATGAGCGCCTATATCGTTGGATACGTCATCGTAGGTTTACCTTTAGCATGCCATGGTGCTGGCGTTTGGAGTCTTGTCGCAGCTTACCTGACACAGGCTTTAACGAATACTATTTATCTCTATGCAGTGGTACGACACCCTGTTCAGCCCTCCTTGGGTTTACCAGACAGGCAGATACTTAGGTTTGGCGGGGCGGTCGTTGGCAGCAACCTGGTGAATTGGGGTCACTCCAACCTGGATAACCTGGCCTCCAGCCGGCTAGGCTCAGGTTCCCTTGGGTTGTACGGAAGAGCCTGCAATCTGGCTTACCAGCCGGTGACTGCAATTGTTACGATCGTCCAGCCCGTTCTCCTGTCAAGTTCAGCGAGAGTTCGGGTAAAACCCGAGTTGCTTAAGCGGGGATTTCTCTCCACAGTAGCGCTGGTGCTGGGTCTGGTAAGTCCCGCCTATGTTGCATTGGCGTTCATACCAGATACCGTGATCTTAGGGCTGTATGGCTCCAAGTGGGCTTCGGCTGTTCCCCTTATGGTTCCCATGGCGCTTGCAATGCCGCTGTGGGGAGCGATGGCCGTGTGCGGACCGGTTCTCGCGGGAATTGGGAAGCCTCATCTGGAGTTCTGCGCCCAGGCAGCTACATGTTCCTTGGCTGCCTTTGCGTTTTTTGGTGCGTCTAGGTTCTCACTACTTGCGATTGCGTGGATGCTTTTCTACGTTTCGGCGGCACGCCTGGCGGC
This sequence comes from uncultured Terriglobus sp., assembly GCA_964249285.1. Taxonomy (GTDB): domain Bacteria; phylum Acidobacteriota; class Terriglobia; order Terriglobales; family Acidobacteriaceae; genus Terriglobus. The sequence continues at coordinate 28,958 of CAXUBG010000002.1, forward strand.
TATGCTTTGGGTTACTTTGCGGGCGCTTGACATTCAACTTTTGCAAGCAAGCGAAGTAATCGCCGGCCGCATATGTGTTGCCATTCCGTTCGGACTGGCCGTGTTTACGTGTGATCGAATCCTGCATGGCCGTAACTTAAGTTCTGGAATGTGCTTGACAGTGGATGTCGCTGTAGCTTTCTTGCTTATGGGCGCCCTGGTGTGGGGAGTCCCTCGCGTCGCCTTTGGAAGGCAAGCCGTCAGTTTCTTGCGTGAGAACGGCTCGCATTTGCCGGCCGCATACCGGACAAGAATCGATATGCGCAAACCTGTTGTGCTGTCCTAGAGCATCTCTCTGCAAGAGCATCGATCTGCAGCATCGATCTGCGAGTTCACTGTTCGCGCCCGTGTTGTCTTACTCAGACCAGACCAGCTGGTAATCTGCCGTTCCAGTCGCGCCAGAACTGGTCGACTCTCAATTCATGCTCCCGGACCTGCCCCGGCGCAAAACGCATCCCAATTGGCTTAGCTGGATTCCCCGCAGCGATAACGTACGCTGGGATATCCCGCGTTACGACTGCTCCCGCACCGATCACAGCGCCTCTGCCCACGGCAACACCAGAAATCACGACAGCGCCATATCCGATCCAGACGTCCTCACCAATGTCAACCACGTCCGTGCCTCGGAAGTTGGCTTCCGCACCAATCCACGGAGCGTAGCTCATCGGCACCCCTATTGCGCGAAGGTCATGATCACTCTTGCCGACGATACCCACCCGGTTAGCGATCAAGGTACCCCGTCCTATACGGCCACTCACCTGAATTGTGCAGCCCTTGCCGATGTACGTCCCATCGCCGACGACCAGTTGTGAAAAGGAGGACAGGATAGTTCCAGGGCCGATGTGAACTCCACGGCCGACCGTGACGCCTTCACGAACCGCATAGGAACGCACCATGCTGCGCCCCGTTTCGCGCATCCAACGCCTGAGAAGTGATTTCATTGCAGCAAGGCCTCTTGGATGCCCTGCGAAAAGCGCTCTACCATCCGTTCCATACTGTAAGTCTCAGCCGATCGCGCGCAACCTAAGCGCAGGTGCAATAGCGCTTGGTCGTCCCGCAACAAGTCCACGACCTTGGACGCGTACGCAGCAGCATCGCCGGGCGAGTCTACCATCACACCATTGTCGCCTGACCGCAAGTACTCAACTTCTGGGCTGTGATAGGGAACATTCGTCGTCACAACTGGCACCCCTGCAACAAATGAATCGATAATTGCCAGCCCGAGCAGGCCCGGCATCAACAGCAGCTGCGCTAACCTTAGGTATAGGGCCTTACCGCGATCAAATTGTGCCCCCACAAAGCGGCACCATTCATGTTCCGCAGCAAACTCTTCAACCTTGTACGCCTCGACACCTGAACCGACGAACACCATCCGAAACTCAGGCATCTTCGCATGAATGAGGTTGCACGCGTCCAAAAGGAAGTCAAGTCTTTTTAGCTTGTACATCCCGCCGATATAGAGGCACACAGGAGAGTCGCTTAGCCCTAGTCTGCGCTGGACCTCGCTTATTTCGCCGTCGGAGACCGACGCCAGAGCTTCCGCGAGGCCACGGCTGTCTATAGTGTTCATTACCCGAGTGATGCGTCTCCTTGGGAAGCCAAGTGCTTCTACTGTCTTCGCACTCAACTCGTTGTAAGCGAACCACCAGCTGACATGGCGAGCCATTAGTGATTTCACCCAGCGCGCGGCCAGTGTGTCTTCCCCCTGGAAATTGCTTCCGTGGCCCCAAAACGCCAACTTGGCCAGCCCAGCCTTGCATAGTAAGAGCAAGACGGGATTGACAAGCAACCGGTTTGCTTGTTCGACAATCACGAGATCACAATCGCTGGCGAGACTAACTACTGGTTGATAGATAAGATTCGTCCGGGCACTTAGTCGTACCACTCTACTCCGCACATAGACAGCCCACGACAGCCGGACGGCATCTCGCTTTAACGCTTCTGATAACGTTGGATCTCCATAGACCAAGACCAAATCGATACCAGAATCAGCCAGGCGGGACCTAAGCTGATTAAAGAACGTCTCCCGGTACTGGGGAACGTACTTATAGACAATTAGAACGCGCTTCATGGTATCTCCGTACTCCATCGGTAAGCAAGGGCTGTCCTCTGATGACACCCTCCAATCTCTTGGAGAGTATTAGCGATCCCGGCGTGCCGCCACTGCTTGAAGCGCGGCTAAGACCTTGGACGACACCAGATCTGGACTCACCTTTGCAACGGAGTGCTTAGCGAACTCTGACATCGACCTGAGTTCTTGTGGCCCAGTTTGAAATACACGCGAAAGTGTTCGATAAAGCGATCCTTCCTCCTCGGGATCCCAGATCCAACCGTTCTCCCCATCCTGGATTAACTCCGTAACCGCTTGGCTGTGGACGCTACCTAGAACGGGACGCGCGGCGTTCAGAGACTCATTGACCACCATGCCCCACTCATCGCCCAATGTCGGGAGGACCGAGATATCCGCTTCTTCGTAGAAACGCAACAACTCGCTTTGCGAGGCACGAGGATGAATAGACATGGAGAAGCTCATCGAGTCTTTCAGTTTCACTAAACGGTCTCGCTCTTTCCCCTCTCCGACCAAAGTAAAAGTTACATCCAAACCGGGGTTCTCCTGCAGCCACTGACTTAGAGTCAAGCAGAACTTCACAAGGCCTTTGCGGGGGATCAGCTGTCCTGTATATAAAAGGCGAAATCTATTTTGTTGGGGAGCAAACGTCTTTGTAAGAAACAGTGTAGCGTCAATCGCGTAGGGAATTGTACATAGCATACCTTCGTAGCCCAACGTTCTGATGTAGCAGCCGCCTTCTTTCCCATTTACAAAGACAGCATCTACTCTTGCCAAGAGCCATTGCCTCAGCCGTTTGCGTATCGCGCCTCGCGTCGCTTCCGTTCTCTCGGACAGAGTTGCCCAGAGAATAAGTCGAGTATGAGGGAGACACAGCTTGTACAGAACAGCTAGGAAACTCCGGGCTCCCAGCTCAGTAGACAGAATCATGCTGGGTTTGAACATGAACATGTGAACCAACGTGTCAAAGGGGAGGTGTATATGACTGACGTCCTCGTATCCGTGCACATTGTGAAACGTGTGCCGCCAGTTGAGCGATCGCTGTAATGTCACAACGAGGCTGCCCCGCTCCAGGGGAAACTTGTGAAGTTGATCTTCCCGCTGAGACACAAACACCCTGAAGACCGCAACTTCCGCCGCAACACGTTCCGCAAGGGCCAGTCTGTGTGGGGACAAGGCGTGAGTGAGTAAGGCAACCCTCTCACCGAGCATAGGCTCCATTGTGCTTGTGAGTTGATCTTTACCGTTTGTTGAGCCTTGCTCCACACTGGACCTTTCTGTCATGTTCGGTTCGTCTACGTCGCACCTGCGACGGCGCTTCGCGGTAGGCATCTAGATCCCGTTACACCGGCGCCTAAGATCATCAAGTGGTAAGGTAAGCAGGCGAATGATGAAGACGCCGGTTCCGCGCCCTGCTGCGGTGCGTAAACGCCGAGACAGCGCCGTGAGTCGTCCGTCTCTCTTCATGCCCTGCATCCCAATCCATACCGAACGGGTAGTGCACCATACTCCAAAAGGTTTGTTCGAGAGTCGAGTAAGCGCAGCCGCTCGCAAAGGCAATGTTTCAGATCATCGTGAAGCGTGTCTCCTACTGCCATTGCCGTTCCAAGATGCAGGGGGCCAGAGGCAGGCCGTCCGTCCTTTGCGAGTTGCTTCACAAACCGCTGACTCTGGCTCGACATAGAGCTATACTGCCGCTGTGCGTCCTCGTGTGACCAGAGAGAGTAGACCTGATCCTGGATGGTTAACTGAGGTTCGTACCAGACAAACGGCCCTCCAGATAAGAAATTAGCAGCCAGGCTATAGGAAGAAATGGAGCAGATACGCAGGTCAGCGTGCGCCATCAGCAGCAAGTCACTGCACTCGGTAAGACCTTCGCAGCGTGTTTGACCAGGATTGAATCTTTTCACCGCCTCTCGGAAGCAAGCGCTCTCTCTATCCGTAAAAATTCGGAACTGTATGTGCCCTCGGAAAGCATCGTCAAGGGCAGAGCAAACGCTGAAGTACCATTCGCCGGGAACCGGCACGTTGAACTGCCCCCGGATTGTCCCCGCCGCTTGTGGAGTAAAACCTTCTCCTGATCTCATGTGAACGGCTACGAACAACTTCTTGCGTGACAGGCTCTTTTTAACAAGCCGCACGTTCCGTAAGGCGTCGCGGCTCTGAAGCAACTGGGAAACCAGGAAATCTCGAGACTGAACAATCGACGGATAGCCCCCGTACATACCATCGACCGTGACGATCCAAGCTCGCCGTTTGGTAAGCCCGCTCCTGTCTGCCCAGAATGCGATCGCATCGCCGAAATCAATTTGTCCGGTCTGCCTGTAATCGTTCTCCGTAAAGGAGAAGTGCGGAAGCCGCTTTCCGATCTCTTCGCTTAGTACATCCCACCGCGGAGTCCGAAAGTTGCGGTAGTACTTTCGGGGATTCAGGCCCCAAGAAGGACCGATGAGTCGCGCGTCTAGTGTTTGACTTGCAATCCAACCCTTTGCCCATGCAAATAGTTCGTTTCCGAGTCCTTCTCCGCGCCGTCCCCTTCGCTTGGCGATTACGAAGCGCATGCTTCACACTTTGGATATGCCACAGCTTCAGCTTCGTTCATGTTTAGCGAGCGCCCACAAACAACATCAGTCCATCTCTGGAACACTGTCTTGTTAAAACCGAAGTAGTAAACAGACAGGCCGGTTAACATGGTGCAACATACCAAGCCGAACACCCCGGGGATCGTCCCTTGCGTGTTCGCCGCCGGCAGCAGTCGTTGAACGCCGTTTAAAGTAATCGCGATTGCCGCGGAGCAGACGATCCCAGGAATCCAGCTGGCAAGCAGCACGCCGGCGTGAACGCCAAGGGATTGGGACGAGATCCAATGAAAGCACAGGGACCGGACTACCTGCAGGCATGCATACACGATTGTGACACCCAGTAGACCTTTCACAGGAGCGATCAGAATGATTGCCGCAGAGAGAACAATGAGACTTGTAGTTTGAATCAAGAGCTTCGCTTTAAAGTCATTCGCGATCTCCAGCTGGAGGGCAGGAATGTCAAACGAAGAATCAAACGCAGCTACGATACACAAAACGCGATAGATAGGCACAGCAGTCATCCATTGAGGACCAAAAATCAGCGGCACCAACGAGGGTGCGCACAGTGCGGCAGAGACGCACACCGGGAATATGACCGACATCAGCTGCCGTTCCGCATGCACGACGCTGGCGACTGCGGCCGCCCGGTCCCTCGAACGCATAGTCTGTGCCAGGGTAGGGGCAAAGACGCGTGTCAAGCCCATGGACACCTGGTAGCACGGTTGTGTGCTCAGGGTCAAACTCCGGCCATAAAGCCCCGTCGAAGCCGCTCCAAATAGCCTTCCGATCAACGCGAGGTCCAGGGAACTGCCGGCACCCTCAATCGCTGTGACGAGGGATGCTTTTCCACTAAATGCCGCGATGCCGCGGTAGGCGGATCGATCGAAGGTCAGGCCCGTTGCGTGGGGCCGGACGGCGAAGTAGCAGACAGACTGGATCAGCGATTGAGAGACCGTGCTTGCAACCAATGCCCACACACCGTACCCGTACACGGCGAGAGGGAGGCCAATACAGAACGTCGAAGTTACATAAGCGGCAGCGTCGCAGAGTGCGAGCGCACGCATGCGAAGTTCACGCCGGAGCAGGCCTCCTGCGACCAGCGCCAGCGCTTGAAACAGCAGATTGACGGAAAGCACTCTGATCACTAATGTCAAACGTCCATCGAGCAGCACCTGAGCAATGCCTGGAGCAACAAGGTAGAGCACCAGCGTTCCCGCTAAGCCCGTCAAGACAGCCAGCGTAAATGCGGCGCGTATGTTTCCGTCCGTAATTACTGCTCTTTGTACCAGAGCGCGTCCAACACCCAATTGAGTGAAATAGGCTGTCAAATTGGCAAACAGCAGCGCTAGTGCAGCCAACCCGTAGTCCCTTGGTTGTAAGAACCGTGTGAGCGTGATCGCCGATACCAGTTGAAGCGCCGCTGTGACGGCAGTGGAAAGATAACTCCATCGCAGGTGCCGTGCTCGCATCATCGCGCGTCCCCTTGCTCACGCAGCCGGCCGTGTAAACAAGCAATGCAGGTGGTCATCATCCGCTTGAAGACGATGCTGGCATCAAGGTTTTCAAGGACCCACCGGCGGCCTGCCTCGCCGAGGCCGGCTAAGGTCTCCAAAGAAAGACTGCGCAGGTAAACCGCTAGGTCTAAGGCATCCTCGACGGTTGCCGCAAGAAACAATCCGGGCACGTTGGGAAACAAGATGTCGTACCCGGCGCGAGCGGATGTGATGAACGGGACGCCAGCAGCCAGCGCAATGGGCAGCCGGTCGGAGTAATAGTAGCTATATCTAGGAAAGTGTTCCCACATGAGCGACATTCGCGAGGTCTGTATGACATCGCGCTGCGTTACATGACGAATCGGCCCAGCGGCGTTCGTATGATCGGGCCAACCAGACCCATAACATGCGAACCGAGAGCCAAATCTCTTCCTGAGTCCTCGTGCAAGTCGGACCCGCTCTGGTGAGCCCGGATGACGCAACAATCCGAGCCGCTTAGGGATGTTGCCAATCATGACCGCGTCAAAACGTGAGCCAAGGACCCCGGTCGCGGGCTTGTCTCCGAATCGCTCGCATTCCGTATAACTCTGCGTGTGGTAAAGGTGCTTATGTGGCCGGATCGCCTCGAACAGGCGGCGCCCATCACCCAGACCGACGGTGAAGAAAACGTCGGATGCAGCATAAAGCTTGCGTTGAGGATTGCCTAACCGCTTGTACCATCTATCGAAAGGATCTCCTTCATGATAGACAAGCAGCGGATTTGCGCCCACTCTGCGGATAGCTAAGATCAGCTCGTCCGTGACGGGATAGTCGTCAGGATGCGACCAGAAGATAATCTCTGGCTGGCATTGCGCGACAGTGTCAAGCAACTCTGCATGCGATGTTGTTGCGCTTTTACCAGATTCGTAATACGACGCAAGAAAGCTGTAGGTCGTGAGCGCGCCGATGGTTCCGTCGCCCAGCATACGTTTGAAGGCCGCCCGGCCGCCAACCTGCCCGTTCTCGCCATTCTGCTCGCTCTCGTTCGGCAGATAGAGTACGCGAGGTGCTCGAAGTGTGACGTGATGGACGGTGGACATAGAGTAGGAGCACGTGCGAGGCTAGGGCCGTACTCGCCTGCGTCGAAGCGGCACGCTTGTGAGTAATGTCATAAGATACGGAGACACCGCATAGATGGGCCACCGCACGCCGTAGTGTCTTTTTACGAATAACAGCCATTCACGGGGCGGAGCTCCCTTGGGGGAAAGCAGGTTTTGCCAACGTTCCCGAAACGGGAGGCGTCTGTCCCGCCATGTTCCAGCGAAAGAGTTTGGCTGACAGGTGCCAAAGTAGCCTGGCGCAACAATCACATCAAAGCCGGCTTTCCCTGCTCTCAGGCCGTAGTCGATGTCTCCAAGCTGATGGGTAAACCTCGCCTCCAGAGTACCGAGAGCGGCGGCGATCTTTTGTGGAACATAAACAAAGTTCCCATTCGTCGTATCACATAGCTGCGATCTTTCCGGATCGGGCAGGACTGGACGCAACTGTACTTTCGGACCTCTCCGGAGCATCTTAAAACCGCCATATGCGTGTTCTTGCGTCAGCGGGTCCAGAACGCTGCCGGCGGCAATCGCTGGACCGCGCTCCTGTTCCCAAGCGGCAACACTGCCAAGTAGCCGTTCGCACGCATCCACGTCAAGCATTGTGTCGTCGTTCAGCCAAAAGTAGCCGTCAAAGCCGCTCTCCGATGCGGACTGAAATGCCCGTCGCATACCCCCGTTCCAAAACACTGAGCTACTCTCCGCGACAATTTTTACCTGCGGGAATTCGCGCCGAATCGCTTCTGATGTGCCGTCGGTACTCCCGGCATCAACGACATACGCGGTGAGCCTGTGACTGCTATGCAACGTTTGCTCCGCCAGCCTGTGAAGCGATGCAAGCGTCATCTCACGGCGGTTGTGAACGGTCATCAAGACGGCGTATTGCATGTGCTTCTCCGCAGCACGCTGAGGCGGCGCGCTCGTCTCGCCGAAATCTGATTGCGGGTGGGTCGTCCTCATCCTCGCTACCACACGAACGACCCTGATGAAGCCTGTACGCTCACTTCCCCGGACTTCTGGACAGTAACTTGTTCCAGACGCTGTCCCGCCAGCTTTGTATGTATGTCGTTGATCGCCGCAGCAATTACGCCGTTTCTGGACGGATTGCCGCAGTATTCGTCGTCATGCGCATAGAAACACACACATTGAACTCCTAAGGCCGCCTGCACCGCAGCCTGACGACGCAGCTGACGCGCTTTGCCGTCCAGCGAGACACCGTCAAAGGATGGATCGTGCATGTACCCGCTCTCCGTGGTGAAGATCGGCACCTTCACACGGGCTTGTTCTAGCATTTGTTTCACGTGCAACACAATGCCTTCCAGGCCTCCGGTTGCGTCGTCTAAATGAGCGTTGTAGGTGTGAATCGCGACACCATCAAGGAGGTACCCGGGGTTGCGCCCAGCGCCATCGCGTGCCTGGAGGAAGTCACGCAAGCTTGCTTCCACACCATGCGCGTTGCTCTGCAGCGGACCGGCCTGAAGGCCGTCAAAGCCCGGAGAAAGCACTCTCACTTGAGGGTCAACAGCCCTTGCCGCGGTAGCAGCGCATCTGCAAAGTTCCGCGAGTTCATCCGCAGATCCCCACCAGAAGCCTCGATCATTCTGTAGAAAGTGTGGCTCATTCCACAACTCGAGGTAGCGAATGAGTTGCTGAGCGTGCGTGTTGTACCGGCTAATGAGAGCAGTGATGAATTCGGCGAGTATTTGCAGGGATCGCGGTGAAGCGCCCGCGCCGCTTTGCCCATAGGCATCCCTCACCGCTGACTTGGATGAAATCCACGCTGGCGTGCCATACAGGGTATAAATCAGGGTTTTTCGCGCTCCTGCGTGCGCGTGTACCCACCCATCTAACTTATCCCACGCGTATCGCCCAGGCGCAGTATGAATCACGTTCCAAGCGACACCATAATCATGTGAGCGAACGGTTCCATAGCCGTAGGTGGGTGCGGGCGATGGTGGGTTGCCCTGCGGCCACTTGTGAAAATGCATCCCGGCGAAGTCCGGAGGAATGTTCACGGGCCCATTCATGATGGCTCGGCCTGTTCCGGATGTTTCAGCGTTGAGCATCCTGCACAAGCCCTCGGTCAGGCAAGGGAGACCGAACGTGCATGCCTTCAGCAGATCGCGCCGGGACAGGCTTTTTGCGGCAGCTTGCAAGGCGGCTCCAGTCATAAAGTGGCTACCCCAAAGACAGTTGACCGGAACCGAGACGAAAATGTGGTCCGCTCTCGTTGCCGCACCATGAAGGTCTGGCGTAGTTCTGCCTGCGAGGCCGCCGCGTAGGCAATCAGATACACCACCCATGCCGGCCGCTGGTAGAAATCGGCCTCGGAGATGTTATGCACCATCAGGTAGCAAAGCATAATGAGCAGCCAACGTCCTGTTCCCTCCAGATCGCCCGTTCGGATCTGCTGCAAGCTTCTTTTTAATCCGACAAACAAAACGGCTAAGAGAAGAAGTACACCAAGAACACCTTCGTCGAGTGCCAGGTTCAAGAACCCATTGTGTGCCTGTCCGGGATTCCATCCGAGGTATTGCAGTGCCGAGCTTTCCTCGGAGATCCAAAAGGCATAGTATCCGTAGCCGAGCAACGGGTGCAATGCGATGTGCTTCAGGGAAAATGCCCAGATAACGTCGCGACCCGTGAACGTTGTGTCTTTTCCAGAGGCGCCGAGGAGAACACTTAACAGATTGGGTACGAGCAGGGCGCCGAGCAGTAGGGAAGCACAAGCGCTTGTTATAAGCAAGAGGCGCGCGGATTGGCGGATTGCAAGGTATGCAGTAACCGCCGACGCGGCCAGAACACATAGGATAGAAGTAAAAGACTGCGACAGGATAAGCAGAGTGGCGCAAAGGATACACTGCGCATAGCGTCGCACATCCCATTCTTCACGTTTAAGCAGCAGCGCGATCAAACCAATCGCCATAACATTACCCAGGTAATTTTTGGACGGGAAGATGCCAGTCCACCCGGGTGCAAGATCCTGCACGGGAGCAAGGAAATACTCTCCCGCGATGCTAAGCAGTGCAAGGAAGGTCACCGCTTGCGCAACGAGGGAGATCTGCTGGTCGGCATCAAAGTAAATCCCGATGTATACAAACTGAATTAAGCCCGCGAGCAAATAAACCGATGTGCGAAAGCTGTTACCGGGATTAGCCGACCAGAGAATGGAGAGGATCGAATAACCATAGATTGCGATCAAGGCGCGCTCATGCAGAAGGACGGACAGGAGAACGCGAAGCTTGGGCAGGCACAGGGTTGCTGTAACACACAGCACCAGGGCGTTTAGCGCAAACAGGACAGGATCGCCGTTTCCGCTGGAGAACGCTGACGCCTGCGCACCTGCTTTCAGCCCGTTGTTGCCGCCAGCAACACGTACCCAGGCATTCGCCTCAGATGCGAAGACCAGAAAGAAGAACGCCTGGTTCAGTCGGTACCGGACCGGCTGCTTAGTCACGGTCTACGCCTTTCGCATGTTGCGCGGCCAGTCTCTTGAGCGGGACAAACGGCCTTAGCAGGGGCCGCTGGCTCGCTTCGTGCACGCGCCTGTAGATCTCTCCGTAGGAGCGGGTCACGGTTTGCAGGCGAAATCCGGCACACGCCCGCTCATACCCCGCGTTTGCCACTTGCCCGCGTGTGGTTTGGTCGGTCGCGAGGCGGAGCATGGCTGTGGCAAGTACATCCGCCCGTGACACATCGACGAGGACGCCTGCCGAGCCATACCCGAGCACCTCACGCACGCCCGGCGTCTGTGCGCCCGCAATCACGGGCTTCCGCAATGCCATCGCTTCCAGCGACGCCATCGAAAACGATTCGTCCAATGAGGGGTGTACCAGGACGTCCATGCCGGTCGCCATGCGTTTGAGCAGGTCGGAGTAACCAACCTGCCCGATGAACGATACGTCCGCTGTCATCTGGTGTTGTACAGCCCATTGCTCTGCCAACCCGCCAGCTTCATAATCCCTGCCGAACATTAGCAGTTGGGCGGCGGGAATTTGGGCACGAACCGCCGCGAAGGCCCGCAGGGCGGCTGAGGCGTTTTTGCGCGTGGACCAGCCCTGCAGGTTCGTCGCAAACGTAAACGGTCTTTCAGAAGCACTCGGTTCAGCAGCAGACATTGCAAACACCGCGTCCGGAAGACCGTTGGGAACGACGTCGACATGTGCCCACGGGGCGAAGTAACGGCGGAAGTGCCGTGCGGCGTCGTGGGACACGGCGGTGAAATGCCGTCCCTGGAATGCGGCTCGGTAGGCCAGCACAACCTTTGCCAGACGGTGCCTGTCCCGGAAGTATCGCAGCACATTCCATGGCAGATCATGCACCGTGATCAGCGTCGGTCTTCCAGAATCCAATGCCGCCGCTGCGAACTCGTAGGTCCAATGCGCGTGGACGACGTCACAGCGGTCTGCGGCCATCATGCGCGAAAGCGCGGTACGTTCTTCTCTGAAGAGATCCCGTCCAGCGCCCGACGCTCGTGCTCTGGCGATCCGCACCGTAAGGCGCTGGCCAGTAAAGGTGACGTCCGCGGCGACGTCTTTCGCAGTCGTGTACAGCGTTACATCATGGCCCTCTTGCAACAGTTGCTGCACCCAATCCGCCGCTGGAGCAAACTCGTACCCGGTCGGCAACCGGTCGCCGTGCTCGACCAAGTGCTGCAGGAGGCGCAGAGAAACCGGTGCCGCAAAGCCGAGTCTCATGCCGGCACCGCTTCCAGGCGCGCTTCAGGCGCTCCTCCCAGTTCGCTTTGCGTCAATGCCCGCAACACACGGCATGGATTGCCCGCCGCGATTGAGTTCGCCGGAATAGCGCGCGTGACAACGCTTCCAGCGCCGATCACTGAGTTATCACCGATGGAGACGCCCTTCAAGATGATGCTGTCTGTTCCAATCAGTACGTGGCTGCCAATGCGTACCTCAGCAATCCTCACGGTGGGATGAGTATGCCCGCGTCGATGTGCAGGGTGGAGGGAGTGAAAGTCCGTGTCGGTGATGGTGACGTTTGCCCCAATGCGCGTTTCGCTGCCAACCGAAACACGTTTGGCAGCGCAGATCGTGCCGCCTGACATGCCGGACCCGTCGCCGATCTCGATTGCCGCTCCCGCGGCAAGGGTTCGCAACACCACTGGATGATCCACCCCCAGCGCCGTTGCGAAGCTCTTGGAGATTAGCGTCACCCGGTTACCCAGATGGATGGCACTGCCGGGAAACAGCGAGATCACCGGAGCGCCAACCACTTTAAGCCCGGGTCCGGCAGTCACACCGGAGACACTCACGAAAAGACGGCCCCACATCTCGCAAACGCGAAAGCGTACTGACCGAATAGCTCTGCTCGCGGTGATGCTCTGCATTCGTCTCCGGTGGTGCGCTCTAGTGGATGGCATAGATGGAAGCAGTCGCCGCGGCACCCAGAAGAGCGCCACCGTCCAGGAACACGGATTTTGTTGCACTCACGGGCACGTACACGATGTCGTTCGCCAGCAACTGGGGAGGAGCGGCCTGACCTTTCTGAATTTGCCTAAGCGGTACCGAAACCCGAGCATAGGACTCGCCGGTGAATCGGAGCACCTCGATGGCGTTCGTTGACGCGCGGAGAATGGTGCCCTGTGCCAGCGCGATCGCTTCGAGGATGTTGAGGCTGCCGTCGTGCACCATCAGGTAGGCGCCGGGCCGGTTGACACCGCCCAGCACATACACAGTTCCGGCACGGCGGACTGTTACCGTGTCGCCTGGGAAGACGATGGTCTGCAAGGCTTGCGATCCGTGCTCCGGTGTGTACCGGATATGCGTCTCGCGGACACTTCCTCCCGGGTCCGTATGCAGCAGATCGACGTCAGGACCGGCCGAGAAGGTCTCCCCGCCGGCTGCGGCCAGAACGTCTCCCAGCGGCTTGGGTGCGAGCAGCGGAACACGTCCCGGAGATTGCACCTCACCCAACACCGTCGCGCTCTCTGAGGCGTACTGCACCACATTCAACGTGACCTGCGGAGCCTTCAGAATCTGTTCGTCGACCAACGCTTTCTCGATCCTCGCCTGCGCCTCCAGGAGCGTTTGCCCAGCCACGGCAACAGCACCGGCCAGTGGAACGCGGATTTTGCCATCTGGATCGACGCGCAACTCCATGTTCATTTCAGGTGTATCGAATACATCCATTTGCAGCAGATAGCCCGGAGCAATCCGCGCCTTGGTGAGATCTTCCGGCGCTGCCATCACGTTGGTCTGCGACGGTATAGAGCGGTGCTTGAGAGAACCGGCTTGCATCCCGCCATCCAATTGCGGCAGTTGCTCCTGCTGACCTGCCGCGGCAAGGGAGAAACAAATCAGGAAGATACCTGTGAGGCATCGAAGTCTGTGCCGGCGTGCATGCGCGCATCGTGCCGGGTCGCTTGAACGGCCGGTTCGTGACACATTAGACCTCTGCGGCATTCAGACACACTCCTACCGGCAAGGAACTACCCTGCAGCCACTCTGTCATTCGCTGCAGGTTGCGCGATGTCGTCTGGCATGCACGCACGACAAGTACCGCACTGTCCACGGCACGCGCAATCACCCGGGCATCCGTCACGGACAACGCTGGCGGACTGTCTACGAACAGATAGTCGAACTCGTTCGCCATCTGCTCCAGACCTCGGGAGAAGCCTTCACTCCCAAGCAGCTCCGCCGGATTTTCCACTGCCGGCCCTGCCGGCAGCAACGAAAGTGCTAGCATCCCGGGACACTGCTGGATCGCGCTGATGAACGGCAGCCCGGACTGCAGACATGAACTCAGTCCTCGCCCAGTCTGTTCCCCGAAGCAAGCCTGTGCGGAGTTCCTCAGATCAGCGTCAATCACCAGGACGCGATGCCCCTGTGCGGCAAAGGCAGCGGCTGTATTCAGGCAGGTTGTGGAGCGGCCCTCTCCCGGCGATCCACTCAAAAAAAGCACAGACCGGGGCATTGCTCCATCACGGCTCTGCAGCAATGCCGTGCGCAATGCCCTGAATGCCTCCGCCGCTGGCGACTGCGGAGCACGCAGGAGAAGCAGCGTTGCGTCAGATACCGCAGGAGCAGCCAGCGCGCGTCTCCGGGGGAGCCGCGCAAGACTCTTAAGGCCACGCGAATCGAAGATTGGGATAACACCTAGCACACGGTACGGGAGTGCCGCAGCGATGTCTTCCGGTTCGTAAAGGAGATCGCTGAGGTACGACCGGGCGAAGGCGACGACGATTCCAATAAGCAGCCCGCACAGGCATCCAAGTTCGACCATTCGGAGGCGCTGTGGAGCGACGGGGCTGGTGTTGACCCGTGCCACATCCACCACGCTGATGTTTGCACCACGGATACCGGAGACCGCGTTCGCTTCTTCTAGTTTGGTGTGGAGATCCTGATAGAGGTTGCGGTCGGCCTGCGCCTGCTCCTGCAACAGAATCAAGCGATTCGCGATCGTGCCCGTCCGGGCAACCTGCTCCTGCTGCGCAGCTACCTGCCGCCTCAAGCCGTCCTCGGTTCGCTGGGCAAGCTGAAGATCATCCAGGCTGCGTGCCTGAATGCGTTGCAGTTCCCTTTGCACTTGGTCCTTGACAGAAGTAAGCTCCGCTTCCATTTCGATAACTGCTGGATTCCTTGCACCAAACTTGCTGGAAGCAGTCGCCAGCCGGACTTCGGCCAGGGCCTGTTTCCCTCGAAGGTCTTGCAGCAACTGCAGGTCGGCGCTGCCCGCCGCAACCACCGTGCCCTCGGAAAGACGCGCCTTACCCAGTCCCAGCACAACGGCTGGATCCTGCGTCTGAGCCATGTGGTAAATCGCTTCCTTTTCCATGCGCACCACTTCCGCGCCCGTAAGATCGCGATTCAGTTCAAGAAGCCGCTCCAACGGCAGATTGCTGAACACAACACTTGAGTATCCACCCGCAGCCCCGGCCGGCGCGCTCATGGACAGGCCCGCCAGCCCGCTCTCGCGTTGAAACGCGTCCACCTCCCCCTGGCTCTGATCCAGACTGCGCTTCAGGCGATTGAGTTGATCGGTAAGCCACGTGGACGCGCGTGCGGAAGCCTGGTATCGCGCGTCGGTGTAGGCGTCGATGGATGCATTGACAACCGCATTCGCAATATCTGCGGCCTGAAATGGATTCCTGTCGCGGTATGACACAGAGATCAACCGCGTCCCTTTCACCACCTCGACCTTAAGGTGATCGTGAAACGTGCGCAACGCCATCTCGCGGTGCAAC
>CAXUBG010000002.1:44431-52826 GCA_964249285.1 uncultured Terriglobus sp.
GCCCAGAATGCTCTGCGGCTTCGCGGTTGGCGGGATGGCAAAAGGCATCGTGTTCTGCAGATGCAAACGATTCAGCACCATTAGAGCCGTGGTATCGCTGCTGACGACGGTTAACTCGGTTAACAGATCGGAGTTCATCTGCTCACCGCCGCTCAGTTCCGCTCCGATGCCGGACAGGTCCTGCAAGCCAAGCGGATCGCTGCCGCTGCTCTTGGTGAGTTCGATCAGGGATGTTCCAGCAAATTGTGCGTGCGGCAGCACGGCGAGCGCGATTCCGGTACACAGCCCTGAAAGCGCGCACAGAAGAATCGCGTACTTCTGCCGCCGGAATACGGCCAGCACGTGCCGGATCTGAATGTCTCCATCTGGCACAACAAGCGGTGGATTGCTGCTGCGGGCCGGTTCATACACGGAGTAGCCCATTGGCCGGGTTGGAGATAACGCCATTGCGGTCGGTCCTTACGGACGCAACATCGGAGAGGGAGGGAAAAGGTGACGCAGACTACAGTGACGCGGGTTGCTGTGCAAAGAGCGTGTCCTTCACGCTTCTCCAGGTTTTGGCGATTCCCTCCTCAAGACCCGTGGTGTGATGCCAGCCCAACTGATGCAGCCGGCTCACATCCATCAGCTTGCGCGGAGTTCCGTCAGGTTTAGAACTATCAAAGGTTAGGGTTCCGGCGTAACCCAGGACGCTAAAAATTGTTTCCGCCAATTCCCGAATTGTGACATCCTCGCCGGTTCCGATATTGATCAGGGGCGCTTCCTCGTCCCTCAGCAGGCTGCCATAGAGGTCATCGCTCATATTCAGCAGAGACACACATGCCTGGGCCAGGTCGTCCGAGTACAGCAACTCGCGGCGGGGCGTGCCCGTTCCCCACACCACCACTTCCCTCGCCCCCGCCTGGATCGCCTCTGCCGTCTTTCGCATCAACGCAGGCAACACGTGCGAGTTCCTCGCGTCGAAGTTGTCACCTGGACCATAGAGATTCGTCGGCATCGCTGCCAGATAACGGGTGCCGTACTGGCGGTTGTAGCTCCAGCACATTTCGATACCAGCGATCTTGGCTAGCGCGTAGGGCCGGTTCGTAGGCTCCAGCGGACCGGTCAGGAGGCACGTTTCCGGCATGGGCTGCGGCGCGAGCTTGGGATAAATGCAGGAGGAGCCAAGGAACAGGAGCCGGGACACGCCATTGCGGTATGCCGCGTCGATCACGTTGTTCTGGATCAGCAGGTTGTCGCGGATGAAGTCTGCCGGATAGGTGTTATTGGCAAGGATGCCGCCTACCTTCGCCGCCGCCAGAACGACGAACTTCGGCCTTGTCTCCGCGAAGTACCGTGTAACGGCGGACGCATCGCGCAAGTCGAGCTCGCCGCTGCCGCGCGTCACGATGTTGGTGTAGCCAAGCCGCTGCAACTCACGCTGAACGGCCGAGCCGACCAATCCGCGGTGTCCTGCAATGTAGATGCAATCGTCTGAATTCATGTACGCCGTGGAGGACATCACCTTAGGTCTCCCGGACGTTGTACGCGGCGAATCCGTGCTTGCGGACTAGGGCGTCCCGCTGCGCGCTGCTTAGGTCTGCCTCAATCATCTCGGACACAAGCTCGTCGAAGGTTGTCGAAGGCGTCCATCCCAGCTCCGTCCGCGCCTTTGTTGGATCGCCCAGCAGCGTTTCCACTTCGGTGGGCCGGAAGTATCGCGGATCAATGGCGATGACCACATTGCCGTTCTCGTCCAGGGCCTTCTCTTCCACGCCGCTGCCCTGCCACGTGAGCGGTATGTCCAGCTTCTGCGCGCATCGCTCGATGAACTCACGCACACTGTACTGCTGCCCCGTCGCAATGACGAAATCTTGTGGCTTGTCACATTGCAACATGCGCCACTGCATCTCCACATAATCGCGCGCATGGCCCCAATCGCGCTTGGCGTCGATGTTGCCCATGTATAAACGCTCCTGCAGGCCGACTTTGATCCGCGCCAGACCACGTGTAATCTTGCGTGTCACAAAGGTTTCGCCACGCAACGGACTCTCGTGGTTGAAGAGGATGCCGTTGCACGCGAACATGCCATACGCTTCGCGGTAGTTCACCACAATCCAGTAGCCGTACATCTTGGCCACGGCATAAGGCGAGCGCGGGTAGAACGGCGTCGTCTCGCGCTGCGGAATCTCCTGCACAAGACCGTACAACTCCGATGTGGACGCCTGATAGAAGCGCGTCTTCTTAGAAAGCCCTAAGATACGGATCGCCTCCAGCAGTCGCAGGACGCCAATCGCATCCGAGTTGGCGGTGTACTCCGGTTCTTCAAACGAGACTTGCACATGGCTCTGCGCCGCGAGGTTGTAGACCTCGTCTGGTTGCACCTTTTCCATGATGTGGATCAGGGACGACGAATCCGTCATGTCTCCGTAGTGAAGAAAAAACTTTGGATTGGGTTTATGAGGATCCTCGTAAATGTGATCGATCCTGCTGGTATTGAACAGCGAGGAGCGGCGCTTGACGCCATGCACCTCATATCCCTTCTCCAGCAGCAGCTGCGCCAGGTATGCCCCATCCTGGCCCGTGACTCCGGTGATCAGCGCCTTCTTCAACGACGGTCCCTCCGCAAGGTTGGCATTCAGTGCTGATTCTAGGTTCGCACACACTGCTGCGATCCCGAATCCTTCCTTGCCCCAACAACCAGGGCCGCAGCCCACACTTCCGTTAATTGTCGACGGGCGATACAGCGCTTCGTGTTTTCCACCACCATAGCAGCGTTCCCTCGAAGTCCTGCTGCACCGCTACCTGAAGTTAACAGGATGCTAATCGGTGCCCTCCCGAAATGGCACGCGAGGTGCTGCCCTAGGTCAATGCAAGGTTTCGTGAACAGCGACGGGCGTTTGTACACGGGAGTAAGTTCGTCTTTGTATCACTGCTGGTCTGTTTCTTCTTGGCTCTCCTGGAAGTGCATTTCGCGTAATGTACGCCGCAGTTAAAGCGTGCTGAACGCAAGCGCACCATCATCGTTACAGTGGCGTTCTTCAATGGATACGTTTCCAGTTTTAGGCCTGCCTGTTTCTGTCGCAACCATGCAGCAGGTGATCGGTACCGTGAATCACTGGATTGCACATCCCACGCGTTCGCGCCTGGTAACGTTCACCAACGTGCATATGGCCGTGGAAGGTGCCCGCAATCCTGAGTTAGGCGGCATCCTTGAGCAGATGGATCTGAACTGCCCTGACGGGTTCCCTGTCTATTGGCTCATTCGCCAAAAGCACGGAGAACAGGTCGAGAAAGTCTCTGGTCCAGACTTCATGCAAGCATTCTGCGAGCAGTCTTCTTCGCTGAATCACCTGCATTACTTTTATGGTGGTGCTCCGGGTGTGGCGCAGCGCACCGCGGAAACGTTGGCATCGCGCTACTCAGGCCTTCAGATCGCTGGACAGTACTGCCCGCCGTTCCGTCCTTTGAACGCCGAAGAGAGGGAGTCGATTGCGCGGAACATCGAGGCGAGCGGGGCGAATGTCATCTGGGTTTGCCTCGGCTGCCCGAAGCAGGAGCAGTGGATCAGTGCCATGCGCGACCGGTTGCCAGGTAGAGTGTTCCTCGCGGTCGGCCAGGCATTTGACATTGTGGCGGGCCGCACACAACGTGCACCGGAGTTCCTGTCGAAGCACGGCGGTGAATGGCTCTATCGTCTTGTGCAGGAGCCGCGACGGCTGTGGAAGCGCTACCTGGTTACAAACACGTTGTTCATCGCGCTCCTGGCAAGAGAACAGTTGAGCCGACGTGTCACCCACATCATGCCGAGACTGGTCAACCGCAAGTAGCAGCGCCGCATGGGAAGAGGTGGCCAGTGGTAAACTTAGGTTGCTCTTGCCGATCTGACCTCGTTCAGGCTCGCAAGCTCCGAGGCCGCAAAATCACGTTATGACCGCTCTTCTAATTCTCCTGGTAATCGTTCACATCATCATCTGTTTTTTTTTGATAGGAGTTGTGCTTCTACAACAGGGCAAGAGCGCGGACTTGGCGGGTGCATTCGGCGGCCAGGGATCTCAAACTGCTTTCGGTCCCCGTGGCGCGGCAAATCTTCTGACGCGGCTCACGACCTGGTCCGCAGTGCTTTTCATGATTACCTCCATCAGCTTGACCATCATCATGTCACGCAGCACTGACCGTTCTGTTCTTTCCGGCATCAAGACCCAGCAAACAAACAAGAAGTAGGGCGATCAGCTCATCATGGAGCGCGAAACCCTCGCCGTCGGGCCGCTCGGCTGTAATTGTTCCATCCTGTACGACGCGGACGCCCGCGACGCCACGGTGATCGATCCAGGCGGCGATCTGCTCAAAATCACCGCTTTTCTCCAATCTCACGCGCTGACGCTGCGCCAAGTCGTGGTAACGCACGCACATCTCGATCACATTGCTGGAGCGGTCCTCCTGTCCGAGCAGACGGGCGCTCCTGTCTTTTACCACCAGGCCGACATCTTCCAACTGAGCTGGATGGAACAGCAGGCCACGTGGATCGGCGTGCCCACTCCGCGCGTTGCGCCGCCTGACGGCAGCGCGGAAGAGGGCACGAAGATCAGCGTTGGAAGCGAAACAGGAATCGTTCTGCACACACCCGGACACACCGCTGGCAGCATCTCGTTGCACTTTCCGCAAAGCAGTCTTCTGCTCGCCGGCGACACCCTCTTCCGAGGCGGCATCGGACGTACGGACCTGCCAGGCGGCGATGAAATCCAGATTGTCCGCTCCATCCGGGAAAAGCTTCTGCCGCTCCCAGAAGAGACTGTCGTTGTCCCCGGTCACGGGCCATCAACAACCCTGGCCCGGGAGCGGGATACTAACCCCTTCCTGACGTAAGGCCGTGAACTAGTTCAGGTGACGGCATGGCCCCGTTCCAGCTGCTCGACAGCAGCAGCCGCGCGTCTTCGCAAAGCCTCGCGTTCCTTTGCAGGCTTTTTCTGGAGCGTGTTGTATGGCATCCTCATCCGCTGATTGCTGCTCAATATATCCGCGTGCCGCTCCAGAAACGTCCAGTACAGCGCCGTGAATGGGCACGAACCGGGTCCTGTTGATTTCCTCGGGTCAAGGGTACAGCGCCCGCAAAAGTCGCTCATCCGGTTGATGTACGCAGCGCCGGAAACGTACGGCTTGGTCGCCGTCAATCCACCGTCCGCGTAGGTGGCCATGCCCAGAACATTCGGCTCCACGACCCAGTCGTACGCATCGATGTAGGCGATCCAGAACCAATCGGTGAGTTCACGCGGCGAAAACCCGCACAGCACTGCGAGATTCGAGAGCACCATTAAACGCGTAATGTGGTGCGACCAGCCCTGCCGCAGCACTTGCGCGATGACCGTGTCCATGCAGAACATTCCGGACTGTTGGCCCCAATACACAGGCGGCAGCGGCAAATGCGCATTAAGGGCCGACGGCGTAGCCGGCCGGTCTGGAGCGGCCGGATTGATTTCCTTCACTAGGAAGTGGCTGTACTGATTCGCTGCCCGGTTGCTGGGCGGGTCAGGCTTTTGCGGCAGCGTGCGAAACCCGTCAGTCTCGTCGTGGATGTGCCGCATAAACTCGCGCCAGCCGAGGATCTGCCGGATGTAGCCTTCCGCGCTTGCCAGAGGGATCGAGCCGTTCCGGTACGCTTCCTCGACATCGCTGACGACCTGCCGCGGCAGCAACCGGCTCAGGTTCAGCAGCGCGGACATCGCCGAATGGAACATCATCGGCTCGTCCGCCTTCATCGCGTCTTCGTACGGACCAAAGAACGGCAAAAGCCGCTGCAACGCAAACTGCCAGAGACTCTGCACGTCGCCCGCGGTTACGGGAAGGTCGAATCCTTCGCTGAAACCGTACGCGTCCGGGTTGATCCGGTGCGTAAACTCCATCACATCGAGCGTGATTGCGTCCGGCCGGAAGCTGGGCCGTTCGGGGACCGGTACCTGCCCGCGATACCGTTCGCGGTTCTGCTCGTCGTAGGAGAGCTTGCCGCCTGCGAACCGGCCGTCATCCATCAGAATGCCCGTGCTCTGGCGCATATGCCGGTAGAAGCGTTCCATCAGGTACTGCCGCCCGTTTCTACGCTTGCCAAAGACATGCTGGAAATCAGCCGCGGTCGAAAGCCACGCGGTATCGGGCCGGAACTCCAGTTGCAGACCGTGCCCTTGCGCATTCTCCAGGTCTTTACGCAATTCCCGTTCCGCAGGGCGCGTTGTCAGGATCGTGCCGAGCTCAAACCGCTGTTGCGCTACGCGCAGTTGCTCGCCATAACTTTCGGGCGCATTCAGGTAGAGCACCGCGCGGCCACTCTCAAGCTGCTCGAGGGCAAAGTGCCGCATGCTCGAGAGCACGAGCGTCACTTTCTTGCGGTGGTAGGCACGGGATCTTCCCTTCGCGTGCGACTCGATCAGCACGACACCCGCGTCCGGTTCGGTTGTCAGAGGGCCAATCCCATTATTGAGCCGGTCATACGGCACGAACACCCAGCGACGCGACCGTGCTTTGGCCGCTTCCGGGTACCGCGCTTGCATGTCACGAAGAAAGCTGCTCATCGTGGGGTATGACGCCGCCCAGTCTGATTCCGAGGTGCCCGGTTAGCGCTTGCGTCCGGCAGCTTTCTTCACAACGGATTTCGCCGTTATTTTCTTCACCGCAATGGATTTCTTCGCGGGAGCGACTACCTTCTTTGCGACGGGCGCTTTCTTCACCGCCTTCAGCATCTTCTTGGCTGGTGCAGCCTTCTTCGCAGACGGAGTCGATTTCTTGGCGGGCGTAGTTTTCTGTGGAGCAGGCGACGCCTTCTTCGCGGCACCAGGTTTGATCGCGACCGTCTTAGCCGTCCCGGCGGTCTTCTTCGCCGGCTGTACGTCCCTCTTGGGAGAAGTTTTCGGCGGCGCGGAAGCCTTGCCGTCCGCTTTCGCGGAAACGCTCTTTACGGGTCTTTTCAGCGAAGCAGTCCTCCGTAACGCATTTCCCGGAACACCCTTCAGCGGTGCCTTCGCGGGAACAGGTTCGGGCACCTCTTGGACAGAGACCGGAAGAACTTCCGCAGGAACTCGTTGCGGTGAAATCGCGACGGCCTCAACTTGCGCGGGGATCTTCTCCCCAGAAGAACCGGATTTCTTTGAAGGACGTGACGGTCTGCTGGCGGCCTTCTTCCCTTCTCCGTGTGCGGGTTTCAGCTGGCTCTCTGGCCGCGTCGTAGATTCTTGAACTGGAGCGACCGTCTCTTGCTCCCGAGCAGACGGTTCAGGCGCGACCTTGCCCAGAAGCGGAACATGCGGCGTTGGCTCAGGACCCCGGTTGGGACCCGTGAGATCGCCAACGTCGATCAATCCGGTCGCGACTCCGGCTGCTTCTTCTTCCGCGGCAACGGTCACAGGCGGTGCATCCGGCTCCGCGGCTTTCTTTGCCTTCGCGCGGCTGGGACGTGCCTCCTTCTTGGCCTTGGCCCGGCGCAGACTCACGGGCGGTGGCGGAGCGGGAGGCGAATACGGTTCCAGGAATGCCTTCATCTCTTCCGTCGTCCCCAGCCTTCCATCCATCAACTCAAAGAAGAGCCGGTCGAGCAACGCCTGGTACTCAGAAAGATCGGGAGTAATTCGCATCTCCTGCAGTAACGTGTACGGGATGCGCTGGCGTGCAGCGGGAGATTCACTCAGAAACGTCTTAAGCCGGGCCTGCACGTTCCCGTTCTTGCTATTCGCGAAAAGCGCGAGCACCAGGTTGGGCTCAGCTTCGTGCAACATCTTCCATGCAGCAGATGGCGCGGCTGCTTCCTTGCCACCGGCGCGTGCGGCAAAATCTCGAACCTGGTTATCCAGCGACTCGATCTGTGTGACGAAACCGGGCCGGACGAACATGCCTTTGAGCGCAGCAACCTCGGCCGGAGCCAGTTTCGCGGTCAACAGCGGAAAGGCGAGCGCCGCGGACTGCGCAAAGATGCCTCGGACTTGCAGCTGACCCTGCCGGTCAGCCAGTTCATCAAGTCCGGCAGTATTGGCCTTCGCGGCCTGGAGCGCGGGAAACAGGTGCGTGAACCATCCTTCCGCTTCCAGAGAGCGAAGGACACGCAGCGGATCCTCTTCATGGAAGATCTCCTCGGTCTCATACCCGCGATGCCAGCCATTCAGGGCGGAGATATAGTTCTCGTCCTTCGCCGTGTCATACCGCTGCCGGGTCCTCTCCTCCATGTGCCAGCCCAGGCGCGACATCAGCCTGGCGGCGCGGATCAGCCGTGACGGCTCCTCGATAAAGCCGTAGTTGTTCACCAGCCGAAGCTCGCGATTCTCGATGTCCGCGACTCCATTCAGCGGATCCATCAACAAGCCATACGATCCCTCGTTCAGCGAGATGGCCATCGCGTTTGCGGTAAAATCGCGGCTCCTCAGAGCTTCACTGATGT
>CAXUBG010000002.1:52836-54728 GCA_964249285.1 uncultured Terriglobus sp.
CACTGATGTTGCTCGGCTCATAAACCGGCTTGCCGGGTGTGGGGTAAGTCACCCGCATGGCGGAAGAGACTTCTGCCCGGACGCTGCCGGGGAGTGTGAGAAAAAGCTGTTGCGCCGCGGTGTTCTCGCCAACGACCGTGGCACCGGCAGCCTCAAGCGGCTGCTTTAGGCGGAGCGCATCACCCTGGATCGTAAGATCAAGGTCTCGAACGGAGCCACCGCCTGTCAGGTCGCGCACCGCACCGCCGGTCAGAAAGATGGTCAGCTCATTCTCTCGGGCAGCGCTGCGCACAGTACCGATCGCTCTCTGCTGTGCAGGTGAGAGACGGGTTTCGAGCAGATAGATATAATCAGCCATGTACCGTTTCCAGTCTCCCGTGCGCGCCCGGCTTGGCGGTCGCGCGATGCCGCTAAGGTCAACCGTATGAACAGCTTAAGTGCGGTTCTTGACCACGGCACAAAATGTGAGTGTAACACGCTCGCGGCATCTCTGCCAGCCCTTTTTGCGCCGGAGTAGCCGCGATCACGCTGCAGGTTACATGTCAGGGCCGCACGTAAGCCAGGTCCACAAGAGGGGTTTGTTGTGGCGTCCAGCCGTAAGAAGGTCATCGTGCGTCGCTTCTCCACAGGCCTGCTGTGGGGTTATCTCCCCGCAAACGGCATCATTCAACCCGGTACGCCTCCCGCTTTGGATCTGCTGGATCTCAGTGGGCGGGTCACGCCCGTTCCTTTGACGGACGTAAAGTACGTCACCTACGTGCGCGACTTCAACACTGCGGATTTGCAGAATCCTGAGCGTCTCCTGCGCAAGTCCTTCCTCGCGCGCCCCCGTGGAGAGGGCCTATGGCTGCGCCTTTGCCTGCGTGACGGTGACCGGCTGGAAGGCCTAGGCTCACTCGACATTGCCTTGGCAGACGACCTGATGAATGACCTGGGGCTTTACCTCGTTCCCCCGGACGTCCGGGGCAACACGCAGCGTCTCTTCGTACCGCGCGTCGCGATTGAGACGTTCAACATGCTGGCCGTCATCACTAGCCCAGCCCTGAAGAAGAAAACAGTACCGCCGGCACGAGAAGCTCAACCGGATCTGTTCACCGTACCCATTCCACCGGGCACCCGCACTCAGTGAGCAGGCAACCGTAGATGACGGACCGTCAGCGCCTCCACACGGTCTACGCGCACGGCGAACCCCCTACCGGTCTCGACCGGCACGACGATCTCACCCTCGGCGCTGACCGTCACCTCCGGCTCGATAATGTCTTCCGCCCAGTAGCGTTTGGACGCTGAGACATCCCCAGGCAATGTGAAGTTCGGCAAGCTGGACAGCGCGATGTTGTGCGCGCGTCCGATGCCGCTCTCCAGCATACCGCCGCACCATACAGATACGCCGTGTTGCTGCGCAACATCGTGAATTGCGATTGCCTCGGTGAAGCCGCCAACCCGTCCCACTTTAATGTTGATGATCTTTGCCGCACCCAGCGCCAGAGCCGCCTTTACATCCCGCCGGTTACGTATGGACTCGTCCAAGCAGACCGGCGTGCTGATCTGGCGTTGAAGCTGCGCGTGAAAGTAGAAGTCGTCGTGCCATAGCGGCTGCTCGATCATCAGCAGCTTGAACTCGTCCCAGGAGGCGATGTGGTCTGCGTCGCTGAGTTGATAGGCAGAGTTGGCGTCGCAGCTCAGCAGGATGTCTGGCCAGCGCTCACGTACCGCAGCAAACATTTTCGAGTCATAGCCGGGCTGGCACTTCAGCTTGATGCGCTGGTAACCCGCCGCGACCTCCGTCTCGACCTTGGCGAGCTGCTGCTCGATTGTCGGTTGCATGCCGATAGAGACACCGCAGGCGATCGTGTCGCGCGTGCCACCCAGCAGCTTCGCGAGCGGCACACGCT
>CAXUBG010000003.1:0-26820 GCA_964249285.1 uncultured Terriglobus sp.
CTTTGCCCGCATCCGGCATATTCTGCTGCCGCATGAGTACCTGAACTTCTGGCTGACAGGCCGTATGTGCGCGGAGTTCGGCGACGCCTCCGGAACGGCGTTTTTCGACCCGCGGTCACGCACGTGGCTTCGCGAAATTCTAGACGTTATTGACGAAGGCAGCGGACATCTTTTCGCTGCTCTCCCGCCGCTCTTGGAACCCGAGGAACTCGTGGGATCCGTTCTGCCCGAGCGCGCGGTGGATCTGAGCCTTGCACCCGGATGCCTGGTGGCAAGCGGCGGCGGGGACAATATGATGGGCGCCATTGGTACCGGCAACGTGCGGGAGGGTGTCGTCACGCTCAGCCTGGGCACGTCCTCCACGGTCTACTCCTATCGCGACGCGCCGCCGGGCGACACAACGGGCGATGTCGCTCCGTTTTGCTCGTCGTCCGGCGGCTGGCTGCCGCTGGTCTGCACCATGAACGCGACCAACGTCGTGACGCAAACACTGCAGGTATTGGGCAGGACGGTAGCTGACATCGAACCCGCCTTGATGAACACGGAACCCGGCGCGCAAGGCCTTATCTTCGTACCGTTCCTGAATGGCGAGCGGACGCCCGATCTGCCATTCGCGCGTGGCTCAATCGTGGGTATCACCGCGACAAACTTCACCCCGGAAAACCTCATACGCGCCGTGATCGAGGGCGTCACCTTCGGCATCCTGAACGGGCTCGACCTGATCCTTGAAGGTGAACCGGCTAAAAGCGTAGTGCTGATCGGCGGAGGAGCCCGTTCCGCGCAGTGGCGGCACATGATCGCCGACGCGACCGGCGCAAGCATTCAGGTGCCCGCCGAAGAAGAGCCGGGCTGTCTCGGTGCGGTCATCCAGGCCTTGTACGCCTATCGCCACGCAACCGGCGCGCCTGAAAGTTTCCGCGACCTCGCCGCGCGGCTGGTGCGGATGGACGAAGGTAAAACCGCCGTTCCGTCGCAAGCGAAGGCCGAGGCCTACAGCAACGCACGGCAGGCCTACAACACCGCGCTTGTATCGTTGTATCCAGCCTTACAGCCGGCGAGCTAACCGCTCCTATGATTCATGGAGAACACAATGCCCGACACCATGTTTAGCAGCTTTCCCACCGTGAAGTTCGAAGGAGATGCGAGCACCAATCCTCTTGCGTACCGTTTCTACGACGCGGACCGTATCGTGATGGGCAAGCCTCTGAAGGAGCACTTGCGCTTTGCCGTTGCGTATTGGCATTCCTTTGCCATGACGGGCAGCGACCCCTTTGGCGGAGCGACGATTCAACGGCCCTGGATGGCTCCAGGCGATCCCATTGCGCAGGCGAAAGTGAAGGCCGACGCGGCGTTTGACCTGTTTCGCGTGCTGGATGCGCCGTTCTTCTGCTTTCACGATGCGGACATCGCGCCCGCTGGCGAGACGCTCGCCGAGACCCTGCGAAACTTTCATGTGATCGCCGATTACCTTGGCGATAAGCTCACCGCGTCGAGGACAAAGCTGCTGTGGGGCACGGCGAACCTCTTTTCACACCCGCGCTTCATGGCGGGCGCCTCCACCAATCCGGACCCGGAAGTGTTCGCCTGGTCTGCGGCTACGGTGAAGCACTGCATGGACGTGACGCAGCAGTTGGGCGGTTCCAATTATGTGCTATGGGGTGGCCGCGAAGGCTATGAAACCCTGCTGAACACGGATCTGAAGCAGGAACTGGAGCAGATGGGCCGCTTCCTTTCCATGGTGGTGGAATATAAGTACAAGATTGGCTTTACCGGCCAGATCCTGATCGAGCCGAAGCCAAACGAACCAACCACACACCAGTACGACTTCGACACGGCTACGGTCTACGGGTTTTTGAAGCGCTTTGGGCTGGAGAACGAGGTCCGCGTCAATCTGGAGGCGAACCACGCTACGCTGGCCGGTCACAGCTTTGAGCATGAAATCGCCCTGGCTGGCGCGCTTGGCATTCTGGGTTCGCTCGATATGAACCGGGGAGACGAGTTGATTGGCTGGGATACGGATCAGTTTCCGAACGATCTGTGGAAGATGACGATGGCGATGTACCACGTCATCAAGGCGGGCGGGCTCCGCGTGGGCGGCTGCAACTTCGACGCAAAGGTGCGTCGGCAGAGCTTTACGCCGGAAGACCTGGTGCACGCGCACGTGGGCGGCATGGACCTGTGCGCGCGTGCCTTCCTGACAGCTTCCAAGCTGGTGGAAGACGGCCAATATGATGCCCTGCTGGCCGAGCGCTATGCAGGATGGAACACGCCCGCCGCCCAAGCGATGTTGGACGGCAGCATGACATTGGAGGCCGTCGCGGCTCAGGCTGAGAAGGACGCGATTGATCCGCAGCCGCGTTCTGGCCGGCAGGAACGGATCGAAAATCTGCTGGCGCGCGCCATTTACGGCTGACGCTATTGTGCGCTGCGTGCGCAGGAGTTACATCTGGTTTGCTGTGGAGCAAGAAGTGTGTCCAAATGCGGTACACGTTGATTGACACGCGTTGTTTAGCGGTCCTATGCTTCGCAGGGTTCGATCAGAGTTTTTCGAAGCATTTTGGAGGCAACATGAGACTTGGGATGCTCCGGGCAACATGCCTGGCAGCTGCATGCGTAACCCTGCCCGCGGCGGGACTGGCACAAGCAGTGAGTGGAACGCTGCTGGGCACGGTCACCGATGCAAGCGGCGCGGCGGTCCCCAACGCACAGGTGACCATCACCGCGACCGAAACCGGTCAGGTGCAGAACTTCAAGACCAACGAGAGCGGCAACTATCTTGTTCCGGGCCTGCCAACGGGAAACTACACCGTTTCGGTCGAAGCACAGGGCTACAAGCGTGAAGTCCACGAGCATGTGGCGGTGGAAAGCAACAGCACCGTCCGCATTGATGCCGCGCTGCCCGCCGGTGCCGTCACGGAGCAGATCACCGTCTCCACCGCGCCGCCCGTGCTGCAAACCGATCGTGCCGACATCAGCACGGAGATCCAACGCGAACAGGTGGCTGACCTGCCGCTGGGAACCAACCGCAACTTCCAGTCGCTGCTCAACCTGGTCCCCGGAACCACGCCGGCTAGCTTCCAGCACTCGCAGTTTTTCAACGCGCAATCCGCGTTGCAGACCGAAGCAAATGGCGTGCCGCGCATGGGCAATCTGTACCAGATCGAAGGTATCGACGATGACGAGCGCACCGGCCTGCTGCAAATCATCATTCCACCTGCGGAAGCTATCCAGGCGGTGAGTGTGTCGACCAACAACTTCGACGCGGAGCTGGGACGTGCGATCGGTGCTGTGACCAATGTGACCCTGCGCTCCGGGACGAACGCCATTCACGGATCGGCCTTTGAATTTATGCAGAACAGTGCCGTGAATGCGCGCTCGTACTTCGGCGGACCGCTCGGCCATCTTGCGTATAACTACTTTGGCGGCAGCCTTGGCGGCCCCATTATCAAGGATCGGATCTTCATCTTCGGCGACTATTTACGGACGACAGACCGCGAAGCGTATAACAGCAACTACACCATCGTTCCGCAGCAGTTTTACACCGATAACGGTAATGGATTTATCGACTTGAGTGCGCCCGGCCTTGTTAAAGGAACCAACGCTGATGGTACTTACAAGGTTGGCCAGGTATACGATCCCGCAACTGGTGTGATGAGTGGAACGACCGCCGGTTCGGGCCGTACGCCGTTTCTTGGTAACCTCATTCCGATTAGCCGCGTGAACCCGGTTTCCCTCGCGTTCTTGCGCGGGTTGCCGAAGCCCAATCAAAATCTGAATACCCTGGCCGCGCCGACGAATAATTACAACGCGAGCCTGCCGTTCAGCAAAAATACCAACAGCTACGACATCAAGGCTGACTATATCGTCACGCAGAAGGATCACCTGAGCGGACGCTTCTCCTGGCAGCGCGTTAACACATTCCAGCAACCTGTATTCGGCTCGTTCCTGGGTGGACCAGCGGGCGGCGGATTTGAGGGTGTCGGGGTGCAGACGGCTTATAGTACCGGTGCGAACCTGGAACACAGCTTCAGCAATACCCTCTTTACGGAGGTCCGCGTTGGCGTGGCTCACCTGCGCAACAACGCTCAACCGAGTGACTACGGCACGAATGATGCCCAGACGGCGGGTGTGCCGGGAGTGAATATTCCCGGCCAGCCATTTACGACAGGACAGGTTGGCATCACGGTTGGCAACTTCTCGGGTCCTTTGTTTGGCTACTCTGCTTCAGTGCCGTGGATTCGCGGCGAAGCTAACATCGATTTTGTCAATAACTGGACGAAGACGCTGAAAAATCATTCTCTGAAATTTGGCGTTGATCTTCGGCGTGTGCGCGATGACTTGCTGCAGGACCAGACCTACAGCCCGCGCGGTGCGTATACCTTCGGCGAAAATCAGACAGGAGCGCTCCTGTTAAGCGGCACAGGGCAACAGAGTTCTACTACTAACGTGGCGAATGACGTTGCGAGCTTTCTGCTGGATCTGCCGAGTGGTGCCGGCCGCGATCTGAACACATTCTTTCCCGCATACCGCCAGACCTGGTTTTTTGCCTTTCTGGCCGATAAGTGGCAGGTGAACCAGCGGTTGACTGCGGATATCGGTGTCCGCTGGGAGTTCTACCCCGCTGCGACACCGCGCAAGGCGGGCGGCTTCTCCAATTACGACTTCAATACGAACACTTTGCGCATTGCGGGTGTTGGCAATGTACCGTCTACATTTGGCTTTAACACGCGATACGGGTACTTTGCGCCGCGCACCGGCATCTCGTACCGTGCCAGCGATTCGACCGTGGTACGTGCCGGGTTTGGCATGAGCTATCTGCCCTTCCCGGATAACACGTATGCCTACAACTATCCGGTGCGCGCGAACAACAGCTTTAACCCGGCGGTGAACTATGGACCGGCCGTGATTTCTGACGGCGTGACGCCGGCATCGTTCCAGGCGGGCTTTCCGGCACCGGTTGCGATTGCGGTTCCGTCTACCGGGATTATTAATGTGTCATCAAACAATGTTCTTAACTCTTCCAGCTTTACGGTCATTCCTACAAACTATTACAACCCGTATGTCATGAGCTGGAACGTTGCGGTGCAGCAATCATTGCCCTATGACCTGACCATGCAGTTGGCGTATGTCGCGAACCATGGCGTGCACATGCCGGTTGCCCAGAATATTAATCTGCCAAGCACGCTGGGCGGCGGGCCGCAGAGCGATCCGCAAAACATGGCTGGCAGCCCAACCTACTTCGGAAGGACTGCGGGTGTCACCGCACAATTCCTGGGTTTCTCATCCAATTATCAGTCCTTGCAGGCGCAGCTTAACAAGCGCTTTTCCCATAGCCTGAGCTTTACGACCGCGTTTACTTGGGATAAAGCCCTGAACTATCAGAGCGGCGACGACGGCGGTCTGCTGTTTTTTGCGCAGCTTCGGCGCAACTATGCCCGTGCTGATTTTGACCGGCAGTTTAATTTCGAGAACAGCTTTACCTACGAATTACCTGCGGGACGCAATCATGCGTTCTTTAACTCGGGTGTAAGCTCCTACCTGCTGGGCGGCTGGAAGCTGTCAGGTATCCTGTCCATTGTCTCGGGAACGCCGTTCACGGTTACCGCGAATGGTGGCGCGCTGAACACGCCGGGCGTTACACAGACCGCGAATCTGGTAGCACCGTACACCAAGGTGCCTGGACATAGCGCGCTGGGCATTGCTTACTTCAATCCCGCTTCTTTTGGCCAACCGGCGGGCGCCGGAGTGGTGGGCAACACGCAGCGCAACCAGTTCACAGGACCCGGGTATGTCCAGGACAATCTGACGATCTTCAAGCAGTTTCCGGTGTTCCGGGAGGCCAATCTTGAGACGCGGTTCGAGGCATTCCAGTTGAGCAACACGCCTCAGTTTGGCAATCCCAATACCGGCTTTGGCTCGAATAACTTTGGGTACATTACCGGCACGGTCGGTTCCGGGCAGGGAGCGGTAAACGGCGTTGGTGGCGGTCGCACGCTGCAGGCATCAGTCAAACTGCAGTTTTAATCTGTGGCAGGAACCCTGATTGGCCAGTGCCGGTACGCCGGAACTGGCCAATCGTACTTCGCGGGTGCGATAATCCGTCGCGAACCGCAGCACACTGGAGCGTACGATGACAAATCGCCGGGACTTTCTAGGAGGCGCGGCTCTGACGGCCGCTGCCGCCGTCACCACCTCAGCCAAGAGCTATGCACGGATTATCGGGGCGAACGGCCGTGTGCAGTTTGCCACCGTGGGCCTGCGCAGCCGCGCCTATGCACACCTGGCCGCGTTGAAGGCGAATCACGAGAATGTGGACCTGGTATACGTGGCGGATGTGGACAGCCGCTATCTGGATAAGTTCTGCAATGATGCCGCCACGAAGATGGGCACTGCGCCGAAGAGCGAGAAGGACTTCCGCAAGGTGCTGGCCAGCAAGGATGTGGACGCGATCAGCATTGCGACGCCGGACCACTGGCATGCGCCCATGGCGATCATGGCGATGCAGGCCGGCAAGCATGTGTATGTGGAGAAGCCCTGCGCCTACAACGTGCAGGAAGGTGCGTGGCTGGTGGAGGCCGCGAAGAAAACCGGCAAGCTGTGTCAGATGGGATCGCAGCGGCGCTCGTCGCAGCCGGTGATGGATGCGATCGCGAAGCTGCAGTCCGGCGTGATTGGCAAGCCGTACTGGGCAGAGACCTGGTACGCCACGGCGCGCGTGCCTATCGGTGTGGGCAAGCCGATTCCTGTGCCGGACTACCTTGACTGGGATCTGTGGCAGGGGCCGGCTCCGCGCCAGGCCTACACGGATAATGTGCACCCGTACAACTGGCATTGGTTCCGCAAGTGGGGCACGGGCGAGACGCTGAATAATGCAACGCATGAAGTGGATGTTGCCGTATGGGCCATGGGCGTGGGCCTGCCGCAGCGGGTGACCGCACTGGGCGGTCGCTACCAGGCGAAGGACGACTGGCAGTTCTACGACAACCTGGACGTTGCCTTCGAGTACCCCGCCGCCATGATCACGTGGAAGGGATCGTGCATCAGCGGCAAGAAGACCTACGGACGCGACCGCGGCGTGGCGATCCACGGCACCAATGGCACGATGGTGATCGACATTGGCGAGTGGGAGGTGTACGACAATCATGACAAGATGCTGGAGTCGTCGCCGAAGCCGGTGAAGTCGACGCAAGCCGCGCCGTCGGCAGACCGCGCGGGTATCGACATCTACACCGCCGCGCATTTTGGCAACTTCCTGGGTGCGATCAAGAATGGCGACGCACTGCACCAGCCGGTTTCGCAGGGCAACATTTCCGTGACATCGCTGCATTTCGCTAACATCGCATACTTCACGAAGCGGTCGCTGAACATTGACGCGAATGGCACGATCGCAGGTGACAAGGAGGCGCAGGCGATGACAAAGCGGGCGGAGTACGCGAAAGGCTTTGAGCCGAAGGTGTAAATATCCTGTGAGTATCAGGGGGCGCCGCTGAAAGGCGGCGCTCTTCTTTGCAGGAAAACTAAATGTCACGCAGGAGACTTATGACTGTTACTCGCCGCGATGTTATGTATGGCATGGCCGCAACAACCGCTTTGGCAACGTTTCGCGCGAACCTTGCCGCCCAGGTCAAGACAGTGGCGGCGTCCTGTCCGTTCCACCTGGCGGTGATTAACGATGAGATTTCACCGGATCTGGATCATGCCGCGCATGTTGCCGCGAACGAGTTCGGCCTCCGGTGGATTGAGGTTCGCAATGTGAGCGGCAAGGGCCTGACCGCGATGAACGCCGGCGAACTTGCCGAGGTGAAGAAAACCCTTGCCAAGTACAATTTGCGCGTGACAGATATCGCGAGCCCGCTGTTCAAATCGGACTTTCCTGGCGCGCCGCTGTCAAAGGAAAGCCCGAACCGTATGCATCCTGAGAAGGTGCCCGCGGATTTCTCCGCGCAGGATGCGTTGCTGGAGCGATGCATTGAAGCCGCGAGGACGTTGGAAACGGATCGTGTGCGCTGCTTCGATTTCTGGCGGCTGGAAGATCCCGCGCCTTACCGTGAAGCCATCCATCAGAAACTGGACGAAGCCGCGAACAAGTGTGCGAAGCAGGGCATTATTCTGGTGCTGGAAAATGAAATGGCATGCAACACCGGCAGCGGCGCAGAGGCGCTCGCCACGCTGAATGCGGTGCCGAACAAGAACCTGATGCTGAACTGGGATCCGGGCAACTCCGGAACGTTTGCTGGGGATGTCCCCTTCCCAACCGACTACGAGCGGCTGCCAAAGGGCCGTATCGGACATGTGCACGCCAAGAACGTACGCCGCGATCCGTCACTCAAGAACGGATGGGAGTGGCAGCCGGTGGACCTTGGCCTGATTGACTGGGCGGGGCAGTTCGCCGCGCTGAAGCGCGATGGCTACACGCACGCAGTCAGTCTGGAGACGCACTGGCATGGCGGTGGCACTCCGGAAGAGTCGACGCGGCGCAGTATGCAGGGCATGATGGCATGTTTGGGCAAGGCTGGGCTCGCGACGGCATAGCCGCTCTCATCGTTGAGATTTCCTTCTTACGCAGACCTCAGCAGCTGAACCCGGTTTGAACTATGTAGATGTGGCACGGCTGCAGCCGCCGCCCTCCGGAAGACTTTCGGTGAACATCCGTTTCGATTCGTTGCAGCAGACCATTCAGCAGGCTTTTGAACGTGCCGGCATGAGCGCTGAAGACGCAGCCGTGTGTGCACGCGTTCACGCGGAATCGACGCTGGACGGTGTGAACTCGCATGGAGTCAACCGGGTGCCGCGCTTTGTGGAGTTCATCCACAAGGGATGGATTCATCTCGGTGCGACGCCGCAGTTGGTGAAGCAGACCGGTGCGCTGGAGGTGTACGACGGGCAGCGCGCCGCGGGCGTGTTGAATGCGCTGTGGTGCACGGATAGGGTGATGCACTCCGCAAAAGACCAGGGGATCGCGCTGCTCGGTCTGCGCGACACCAATCACTGGATGCGTGGCGGAACGTATGGCTGGCGCGCGGCGGAAGCGGGTTTGATTCTAATTGCGTGGACCAACACCGAATCCAGCATGCCTCCTTGGGGCGGTAAGGAGGTGCGTCTCGGCAACAATCCATTCGTGATGGCGGTACCCCGGCCGGATGGACCTGTGGTTCTGGACATGGCCATGTCGCAGTACGCTTACGGAAAGCTGCAGGTGATGCGCCTTAGAGGCGAATCACTGCCATTCCCGGGCGGGTACGATGCGGATGGCATGCCGACCGTTGATCCCGGAGCCATTGAAGCGTCACAGCGCATCCTGCCGATGGGCTTTTGGAAAGGGTCAGGGTTCGCCATCCTGCTCGATCTGCTCGCCGCGGTACTCTCTGAGGGATTGCCGACCAATGCCATCGACCGGCTGCAACTGGGCAGTTGCGTGGGATGCTCGCAGGTGTTCATGGCAATTGACCCGGCAAAGCTAGGAGGTCAGGACGAAGTCGCCCGCCTGGCAGACAGCGTCGTCGAGTACGTGCACTCCTCCGCACCGGACGAAGCAGGGCAAAGGCCCGACTACCCAGGCGAGGGGACGATCCGCCGCCGGGAACGGCAGAGGCACGACGGCGTTGAAGTGGATGATGGCATCTGGCGCGAGGTGCAGGCGCTCGCGGGAATTCCGTAGTCCGGTCCGTAGTGCTCTCTCGAAAAAGCCGGTGACGGGTACTCAGGCGACGGCATTCGTTAGTGTTCCGATGCCCTGGATGGTGATGTCGATCACATCGCCGTGGTACAGGGTAAAGGCGTCATCCGGCACGATGCCAGTGCCGGTCATCAGCAGCGCGCCGTGCGGGAAGGTATTGTCGCGGAAGAGATACCGTGCGAGCTCACGCGGGTCGCGTTTAAGTTCTGCAAGTGAGGTGGTTCCGGCAAAGACTGTGCTGGCAGCTCGCGTGACTTGAAGGCTGATCGCGGTCGTCCTGGGCAGCGGGTCACGCGTCAGCAGGATGCAGGGACCGATCGCGCACGATCCGTCGTAGACCTTGGCCTGGGGCAGGTAAAGGGGGTTTTCGCCCTCGATATCACGGGAACTCATATCATTGCCGATGGTGTAGCCGGTAATTTCGCCTGCCGGATTCAGCAGGAGAGTGAGTTCGGGCTCAGGGACGGACCAGGTTGCATCGGAGCGGATGCGCACCGGCGCTCCCGGTCCAGCAACGCGGCGTGCGGTTGCTTTCAGGAAGAGTTCGGGGCGCTCGGCTTCGTAGACCCGGTCGTAGAAGGACCCGCCACCTGCCGTTTTGGACTCCTCCATGCGCGCGTTGCGGCTGCGGAAGTAGGTGACGCCTGCAGCCCACACCTCCTGCGCGCCGATGGGCGCAAGGAGATCACTGGCTGTTGGGGCGGTTACCGGTGCCGTGTCGAGACTGCGCCGGACGCGTTCGTGGAAGTCGCCGCTGCAAGCCAGTTCATCCCAATCTGCCGCGTCGACGCGGTGCCACGAGTTGCCTTCCACGTGCGTAGCAAGTGCTCCGTACTTTGTCCGGTACAGTTTCATGCCTCCACCTTTCCGCGCGCGAGAGCGCTGACAATCGCATCCGCATCATAGACGCATCCGCCCCAGACGCCGCCCGATGCCTCAACCAGCGCCGCCCAAATCCGCGTATCGTCTGGCAGGGCCGGGTGCGGCGCGAGATCGGCGCGGGAGACCCGGTCGGCGAGCAGGGCAGCACCTTCACCAGCTGAAAGGCGCCTCTCGCCCTCGCCAACAAGGTTTACTGTCGCGTGCAGTGAGTCGCGGTCCACGGTGATTTCAATCACATCGCCGTCCCGCAGCCTGCCGACGGGTCCGCCTGCGAGCGCTTCCGGCGAAATGTGTCCGATGCAGGCACCCGTGGAGACGCCGCTGAAGCGCGCATCCGTCAACACGGCCACGTGTTTGCAGAACGGCAGATTCTTCAGCGCGGAGGTGACTTGGTAAATCTCCTGCATGCCGGCGCCGAGCGGCCCACCGCAAATCAGGACGACGACGTCGCCATGGCCGACAGACCCTTGCTTGATGGCAGCCATGGCGGCCGCCTCCGTTGTAAAGATGCGGGCAGGACCGGTGTGACGGTAGCAGTTTTGATCGTCGATCAGGGAAGGATCGATGGACGTACTCTTCAAGACACTCCCGGCAGGGGCAAGATTCCCTGTGGGAAAGCAGACCGTTGAGGTCAGACCCTTGGCGCGCGCTGCGTCCGGGGAGAAGAGGACCTCATCAGGGTCAACACCGTCCAGCGATTGCAGGCGCCGCTTGAGACGGTGGCGGCGCTCGCTCGCTTCCCACCAGTTCAGGTTTTGTTCGAGGGTTTCGCCTGTGACGGTAAGGACACTTGTGTCCAGCAGGCCTGCGCGGCGCAGGTGCAGCATGACTTCTGGTACGGCTCCGGCAAGAAAGACCTGCACCGTGGCAAAGTTGCGGGGGCCGTTAGGCAGCGCGTCGACCAGGCGCGGCACCGCGCGATTGACGGCGATCCAGTCCTCCACCGTGGGACGCCGCAGGCCGGCGGCGTGCGCGACGGCGGGAATGTGAAGCAAGAGATTGGTCGATCCGCCGAAGGCCGCATGAACGACCATGGCATTCCGGATCGCGGCGTCCGTGAGAATGTCCTGCGTGCCGATTCCCAGGCGGCTTAGTTGCAGAAGAGCCTGGGCGGAGCGGGCGGCGGCGTCCAGCCAGATCTGCTCCCCGGAGGGCGCAAGGGCGGTGTGGGGCAACGCAAGTCCGAGCGCTTCCGCGACGACCTGCGACGTTGCCGCTGTTCCCATGAACTGGCATCCGCCTCCCGGGGAGGCGCAGGCGCGGCAACCGATCTCCGCCGCGTGGTCGAGAGTGATCTCGCCCTGCGCGTAGCGTGCGCCGATGGTCTGGACTTTGCCCGCGTCTTCGCCGCTCTCGGGCAGCAGCGTCACGCCGCCAGGCACCAGCACGCTGGGCAACGATCCGCTGGAGGCCAGCGCCATCAGCATGGCAGGCAGGCCTTTGTCGCAGGTTGCAACTCCGAGTACCCCCTTGCGCGTCGGCAAGGAGCGCATTAGTCGGCGCAGGACCATGGCAGCATCGTTGCGGTACGGCAGCGAGTCCAACATGCCTTCGGTGCCTTGTGTGCGTCCGTCGCACGGGTCGGTGACAGCACCGGCAAAGGGCGTGGCGTGAGACGCGCGAAAGGCACGGGCGGCTTCAGCAACAAGCAGGCCGACCTCCCAGTGGCCAGTGTGGAACCCAAGCGCGACGGGCGTTCCGTCCGCGGCGCGCAGGCCACCATGTGTGCTGAGGATGAGGAACTCCGGATCGAGCAGACGCTGCGGGTCCGAGCCCATGCCAGCGTTCTGGGTTAGCCCGAACAGGTTGCCGGAGGGAGCGGTGCGCAGCATCTCCGGCGTGATTGGCAGGTTGCCCTCCGGACCTGGAGCGTGTGTCCTCACCGACGCGCATGCCGCTTCGTTGCTGCCAAGTAAGAAATCGAGAGCGCTCACTGTGGCTTGATCACGTTCGGCTGGAGGGGACAATCGTCTCCTTGAAAGGTGCTAAAACGCCCAGGATGCTTTCAATACGCACGCTACCGGACATACCCGAAAAGATGGTAACGCGAGCAGATTACCTTTTTGCGGAGCGCACTCGCGCGGTGGTTAGTTAGCCGCCGTGGCAGCCGCCATGTTTCAAAATACAACAATGTTTTGAAGGAGCGTGTGCTACCGTAAGTTTGCAAGGGGGGCTAGGAGGTCTGCGGTAAGACAGACCAAAAGCGCTCGATTCCCTTGCTGTACGCGATGTATTCACTCCCAGAGATGCTGGCCACCGATGCCGGGAATCTCGCTTGCCTCATAGCACGTTCTCACGTGCAGGAGAGCTGGTTTGGCGCCCAGGCGGCAGCCTTGATCGAGTCATTGCAGAGGTAGAGAGCAGGCGGTTCGCAGCGGGTCAAGCCTTGCGGCGTGAATCAATCGCGATTTCACGTCGATAAGCGACATAACAGAATCTGATTTTGATGGCAAAGCGTTCTTATACAGTGATCACCCCAAGCCAATTCGCAACCGTAACCGTGCTGGCGATGAGCATCATACACGTTTCCGCACAGGGGACGCCAATGCAGGGACAAACATCCGTTCCTGCTCCTCCCCGAGCCATTCAGGGTCAGGCAAGCGCCGACCTGGGCCCCGGCGATCAACTGCTTATCAGCGTGGCTGACCTCGACGAGGTGAGCAACCGGTCGGTGCGAATCGCCCAGGATGGCACGCTCGATCTGCCGCTGGTGGGTGTGGTTCCTGTTAACGGGATGAATGTCGCGGCGCTGCGAAACCTGTTGGCCGCGCGGTATGCCAAGTATGTCGCAACGCCGCAGGTGACGGTGCAGTTGGTAACCAGCGAGAACCGGACCGTTTCCGTTATTGGGGAAGTGAACACACCAGACAATCAGGAACTGACTGGACCGCTGACCCTGCTGGGGGCCATTTCAAAGGCGGGCGGCATCCGTCCAGATGCCGGTCCAAAGGTGATCGTAACGCGCGAGGCGCGCTGGGGAACCCTGCCGCTAGCTGGTGCCGGACCGAGCCAGGACGGTGCCTTTTTCAGGGCGAGCCTGGACCTGGATGACCTCCTGGCGGAGAAGACGCCGGAAAACAATATCATCCTGCGGCCCGGCGACATCATCACTGTTCCCAAGGGAAGCCTGGTGTATGTCATAGGCGATGTCAAGCGCGCGGGCGGATTCCCGCTGCGCTCCAGCGGCAGCATCTCGCTGGTGGAAGCGCTGGCGCTGGCCGAAGGTCTGGGGCCGAATGCGAAGAGCGGCGATGCGAAGATTCTGCGGCCGGTATCGAGCGATAAGAACGCGAAGCGTTCCGAGATCCCGGTCAACATCGGCGAGGTGCTTGCGGGCAAGCGCACCGATCCGCAAATGTTTGCCGACGACATTTTGTTTATTCCCAGCAGTGCTGCCAAGACCGGTATACGGCGGGCGGCGGAAGCGGCGCTGCAGATCAGCACGGGTGTATTGATCTACCGCTAACGGACGTGCAGTAACGCAGCAAGTACATGTATTGAATGCAGTGGAGGATGGTTTTGAATCAGGATTTGGTCCGGCGCGGCACAGTTGAGGAAAACGAGATGAGGCACTCTCGTGGCGGAGCGCGCCTACAGGACATATCGCGTCCTTTGTTGCCGGTGGAAGAGCCCAACCATCACGAGGAGAACAGCCAGCCAAACATGGCTGCGGAATACTACCGCACCGTCGTGCGGCATCGCTGGCTGATTGCCGGGCTGGCGTTTGCAGGCATACTGCTGAGCATCTTGTTCCATCTGGGCACGCAGCCGGTGTACGAGACACGTACCTCGCTTGAGATTCAGGCGATGAACAGCGATTTTCTGGATGCGCACTCCATCACGCCGAACGCCGTTTCGCCCAGCGACACGATCGTGGCCACCCAACTTAAGCTCCTGGGCAGCGATTCGCTAGCGGAGCGTGTGAAGAACCAGCTCACCGACGAGCCACACACGGCCGTTGTGCGCGAGAACGATCTCCTGTCCCGCGTGCAACGCACCTTTCATCTGCACTCCGGCCGCGGCATTCCTTTCAATAATCTGCTGGACGAGACCGCAAACGGCGTCAAGATCAAGGCGATGGGCATCTCGCAGCTTGTCGAGGTCACCTGCGACTCGTGGGATCCCTCCTTTGCTGCGCAGTATTGCAATACTCTGACGTCTGAGTTCCAGAACACCGACCTGGAGAGCCGGGGAGCGCAGGCCAAGCGCATCAGTGACTGGCTGGTGCATCAGGCAGCGGATGTGCGCGAGAAGGCGCAGGAATCGCAGCACCGGCTGGAGGCCGCGACGGGCGGTAACGGCCTGATGTTGAGCCCGCAGAATGACAACATCGGCGAGGATCATCTGCGCCAGATGCAGACCGAGCTGGTGCGCGCACAGGCCGACCGCATGGAGAAGCAGGCGGAGTTGGCCGTGGCCCAGAATGGCAACGCGGACAGCGGACCGGAAAACGCCACCTACGCCGCGGAAAAGATTAAATTGGCCGACCTGCAGGCGCAGGTCGCAGCCCTGGTGCCGCCACTGACCGAGGCCAACCCGAAGGTTATTCACCTTCGCGCGCAGATCGCGGAAGTGCAAGCCAGCATGCAGCGCGAGAAGGCGTCCAGCGCCGGCAAGCTGCAGGAGGCGTACACCGCCGCCAAGCACCGCGAAGACCTGCTGAACATGAGCTACAAGAACATCGAAGGCTCGGTCTCCTCCGACCTGCAAAAGAGTTCTGAAGTGGACCTGTTGCGGCGTGAGGTGCAATCGGAGCAGCAGCTCTACCAGACGCTGCTGCAACGCGCGAAGGAGGCTGGGTTTGCTTCGGCAATGCCGGCGTCCACGATCCGTATCGTCGATCCGGCAAAGCCACCCCTGTTCGCGGTGTACCCGAAGCGGCTCACGGCTGCCTTCATCGGGGCGTTGCTTGGAACTGTATTGGGCATTTTGGCCGCGTTTGTGCTGGAGCGTCAGGTTCCGCGTCTCCGCCTGCCCGGCGATGTCACACGTTTCATCCGCATCGAGGAGCTGGGCGTGATTCCGTCCGCCTCAGCGCAGGGCAAAGGTGCCTCCAAGCTGGTCGCGCCGGTACAGGGTGCGCTCGTTAAGTGGAATGGCGGCAAGGGACACAATGCCGCGCTGGCGACCGCCAAGACGTGGTCCGAAGAAGCTCTGGTCGCGGAATCCTACCGCAATACAACGCTGTCCCTGCTGCTCTCAGAGCCGGAGCGTGGTTCGCGCACTTTCATCATCTCGTCCCCGAACGCTGGTGAGGGCAAGACGACCGTGACTTCGAATCTCGGCATCGCGCTCAGCAAATCGAAGCTCCGCGTGGTGCTGGTGGATGGTGACATGCGCAAACCAAACCTCCACCGGATGCTGGATGTGGAGAACACCGTTGGTTTACGTAACGTGCTGCGCGATGGCGTAGCCGCATACGCGCACAAGATGGAGGAGATCTGCCAGCCGACGGCATTCGCAAACCTTTCCGTCATCCCGTCTGGAACTGGAAACGAGCCGGTGGCCGATCTGTTGTATTCGCCGCAGTTGCGTGCGTTGCTGGACGACCTGGAGAAGCGTTTCGATGTGGTACTGGTCGATACACCGCCCATGCTGCACATCGCGGACGCACGCATCTTTGCCGGACAGACCAACCGCGCGATTCTCGTCTTCCGCTCAGGCGTGACGAAGCGCTCGAACGCGGTGACGGTACGCAACATGCTGCAGCGCGACCGCGTGCGCATCACCGGCAGCATCCTGAACGACTTTCATCCCCGGCGTGAGGGCCAGGGCAAGTACTACAGCGGCTACTACGACTATTACGACGCGAACGCCATGGACCGGGCGAAGGCTTCGTAATGACGGAACTGCTGGACCAACCCGGCGCACTGGAGCAGGCCACCGATCCTGCTCCGGTTCCCGTGCCGCTTTCGCCTGACGTAGCGAAGCATGTGGTGCAGGGGACATCCACGCTGGGTGCCGCAGTGTTTGTCGAGCGCGGTGCGAGCTTTCTGGCGAATGTCATGGCCGCGCGGCTAGGGGGTGCGCACGTGTTTGGCGCGTACTCACTTGGCATCACGACAGCAAATAATATTTCCACGTACGCCGCGGGCGGCATTGGCACAACAGCGACGCGGTTTTCCGGCAAGTACCCTTACGACGGCGGGAGCTATCGCGCGTTTGCGCAGGTGATGGCGACGATCTCTCTGCTGTCAGCTGCGTTGGCCGCGCTGGCACTGACGTTGGGCGCTGGGCCGATTGCACGTCTGCTGCACGCGCAGAATCTGACCGGTCTGCTGCGCTGGGCAGGCATCACTGCCGCGGGTATGGTGTTGCTGGAATGCGCGCGCGGCTTTTTTGTAGGCCAGCGGCGCCTGCTGGCACTGGCGGCGCTGTCTGTGCTGGTCGGGCTGGGCATGTTGGGCAGCCTGCCCGTCATGGCGTTAACGCACCGCCCGGTCTTCATGGTCATTTCGCATGGCGCCGTCACCTTGACTTCGGTGGCGCTCTGCTGCCTGCTTGCCGCGAAGTTGCAACTGCTGCCACCCTTGGGCCTGCGCTCCTCCATCGCGTTCATGCCTTTGCTGCGTGAGGTGTGGGGCTATGGCCTGATTC
The DNA here is from genome assembly GCA_964249285.1 of uncultured Terriglobus sp. Taxonomy (GTDB): domain Bacteria; phylum Acidobacteriota; class Terriglobia; order Terriglobales; family Acidobacteriaceae; genus Terriglobus. Next base: position 17,156 of record CAXUBG010000003.1, read on the forward strand.
AACTCTCCGGCCTGGTGAGCGCAAACGTTGCCGGATGGTGGATCACGGCGCTCGTGGCTCGCGGTGACACCACTTTGCTGCAGATCAGCTTCTTCGCGATTGCAAGCCAGTTGCGCAACCTCATCGGGCTCTTCCCGGCCCTGCTGACGGAAGGCAGCTTCGCCGCCATGGCCACGCCCGATGGCAGCAGCGACAGCGTGCCGCACCGTGTGATGGCGCTGTGCACCTATGCGTCCACCTTTATCTCGTTCGCCATTGCAGCACTTGCGGCGATTGCCGCTCCCTTGGTTCTCCGCCTTGTGTATGGCACGGGTTTCAGCATGGCGGCACTGGCCGTCAGCGTTGGCGTGGGAGTTGCCGTTGTGCAGATGGGGAACGCTCCACCGTCGGCACGCCTGAGCGTGGTCTCCATTCGCTCGACCGCCGTCATTAACACCGCATGGGCGCTCTTTACCGCAGCGGTGGGCACCGTACTGATGTTGCACGGTGGTACTGCCGCGGGTGCCATGGCCGTCTTCATGGCGGCGCATGTGTTGATCGCGGCCATGGTGCTGATCGCGCTCTCGCAGCGGGACCGCCTGCCCGCCGGCATGGTGCAGATGTTCCTCGTCAGCACAATCGCGACGGTCCTGCTCAGTATTTTGGCTGCCTACCGCGCCTCACACGCCCCCCTCGCGGGAGTCGTCACCGGTGTCATGGCGCTGCTTGCCGGTGCAACGCTCGTTCGGCTTTACCGGCTGGGTAAGACGCACCGCTGGCTGCCCTCCAGGCAGATGATTCGCTCGTTGGTGCAGCGACTCCCGTTTGCTCGCCAGACTTCGCCACTGGAGAGTCGCTGACGATGTCGACCTCCGTCCAACTCACCTCGCAAGCGACTGTGGTTCCCCGGCGAACAGCAAGGCGGGCACCCAACGTAAGCGCATCCACGAAGGCTGTCGTCGTGCACAGCGGTGCGCGTGACCGTTACCAGGTTGCGCTGGCGTTGTCACAGGCCGGTCTGCTGGAGTGCCTGGTCACCGACTTCTTCTGGTCGGAGGAGGCCGGATTTGGCAAAGTGCTTAGCCGGTGGCTTCCATCGCGTGTTCTGCGCCTCTTGCGGCAGCGGAGCGCGCCAGGATTGCCACCTTCGCAAGTAAAAGCGTGCCTGCGCGCGGCGCTCGGGGGATTCCTGCTGGACAAGGCGCACTTCCTGCCCTACGGTCTGCGCCGGTGGATGACGCGCAAGGCGGATGACACCCTAGGCCGCGTGGCCGGCAAGCTGGCGAAGCGCACCGGATCGCAGCTGCTCAGCTACAGCTACTACGGATATGCGGCGTTCAAAGCGTCAGGTGCGCCGGGCATGATGTTCCAGATGCATCCGCACCCCGCGACCATGCGCCGCCTGTTGCTTGCGGAACTCGAAGCGCATCCGGACTGTGCGGCATCACTCCAGCAGGAGTGGGAATTGAACCTGCCGGAAGACGATTTTCAGCGTCTCGTCACCGAAGCCTCGTTGCCGGTGCGTTCACTCGCGGCGTCCTCTTTTACAAAGCGGAGCCTGGTGGAGAACGGCGTTGCGCAGGAGTCGATCACTGTCGTTCCTTATGGCATCGATCTGAAGAAGTTTCACCCAGGTCCCGCCCTTGCGCGTCCGGCCGGCGGAACCCTGAAGCTCCTGTTAGTCGGGCGCATCAATCAGCGCAAAGGCATCAAGTACCTGCTGCAAGCGCTGTCGCTGCTGCCCGGCGCAGACCTGGAACTCACCGTCTGCGGGCGCGTTCTGGACGGCCTGGATCTGTTCAAGGCCGCGGGATCGCGGGTGCGCATACGACCCTCCGTCGGTGCGAGCGAATTGGTGGAGGCATATCAGCAGGCTGATCTGTTCGTGCTGCCCTCCATTGCCGAAGGCTTTGGCCAGGTGCTGCTGGAGGCACTCGCGTGCGGTCTGCCGGTGCTTGCCACCACGCACACCGCGGCTCCCGACCTCCTCACCGAAGGTGAGCAGGGCTTTGTTGTCGAGCCGCGCCGACCCGACCTGCTGGCGAACCGGATTGCCTGGGCATTGAGCCATCGTGAAGAGCTTCTTGCAATGCGGGCTGCGGCAAGGAGCCGGGCAGAGCAGTTTCCCTGGCTGCGGTTTCAGCAAGGCGTCAGCCGTTCCGTTCAGGAGTGCGTAGAGCAACGACACAGAGCCGTGCCGGAGGCCGCCTGATGTTTATCGCTCTCCTGATTGCAACCGGCGTCATCGCCGCGATTGGAACCGTCATCGTGCTCGACGGCAGCGGTGACGTCTTTCATCCGCTGGTCTTCATTGGGCCGATGATGGTCTTCCTGTACACGTGGATGCCCTGGAAGATTTATTCCACGGGAGGGCTGGCACGCTTCTTTGACAACGATCAAATGCTGTTTATCGCCACGCTGAACCTGCTGGGTGTGCTTGCTTTTGTCAGCGGTTGTCTTGCGGCTGGCGTGCGATCTGTTCCCCGCAACAATATCCGCACACGGTTCTCACCAGCGGTATGCAAGCGGCTGCTGACCGGCGGGGCGGTTGCGGGCACGCTTGGCCTTATGTGCTGGGCGGTCACCATCATCAACGTGGGCGGCTTCGTCAACGCATATAGCGCCTCCTACTCCGGCGGATGGGACGATAACGGCTACATCCGTGACGGCAGCATTCTTCTGCTGGTTGGGGTGATGAGTGCCCTCCTCTCGCGCAGCGCGGACGGTCCCCGCTGGCCTGCCTATGTGATGGTCGCGATCTTTGGCCTGCCGTGGGCCGCGGGTGCATTCTTCATGGCGCGGCGCGGACCCACCTTTGAGCTTGCGATCTTTCTCTTCATGAGCTGGTACGTGAACCGCCGGAAACGTCCGCCGCTGGTTGCGTTGGGCGTGGGCGGCGCGGTGCTGGGCGGCCTGATGCTCTTCCTCGTAACCAATCGCGGCTCCATCTACATCGGTTCCGACTTCAACATGAAGACCGACGTCAGCAACATTGTCGAGGCTTCCGACACCGGCAACGAGTGGATTTACGGCGGCGGTACGGTGCTCAGTTCCGAGAAGCGCGACCATTACTTCTGGATGCGGCGCTATCTGGCGCAGGTCCTGGTCCGTCCCATCCCCACTGCCGTCTGGCCTAACAAATACGTAGATTTTGGCGTCCCAGAGCTGCTGCATAACGCCGGCACGGGCGAGGGCTTTGGCGATGCACTGGGATGGAAGGGCGCGGATGGATCGGCTCCAGGCATCATCGCGGATTGGTGGGTGGAGGTCTGGTGGCTTGCCGTTCCCGCGCTGGCAGCACTTGGTTATCTATACGGCTGGGTCTGGCGCAAGTCGGTGACGGTGGGCGGGCCATGGGTGAGCCAGGCCATCATTCTGAACGCGATTTCAATTTACATGGTCATGCAGACGATGGAAGCGGTGATCTTCCGTACGCTGCTGCTGTCGGTTCCCAGCTGGTTAATTTTCAAATACGCCTACGCATTCCACAAGCGGCGGCAAAACCATAACCCTGTTTCACTTCGTACCAATGAGTACATCGCTCTCTCTCATCGAGAGCCTTCTCCCCGAGGTCTGTGATGGTAGATGAATCTCCAAGTGCCCCTTTGCGCGCAACCTGCCGTGCGGCTGTGATCTGGATCGATTGGTATGCGTACCACCTGGCGCGCTTCAAAGGCCTGCAGTCCGCCTTTGGCAGCAACGGCGAGGTGTACGGCATCGAACTGGTCGGCGGCGTTGGCGTCCACAAGGGGTACAACTTCCGTGTGGGCATGCCGCAAGAACTGCCAGTCGAAACGTTAGAGCCCGCCAAAGGCTGGCACGAAGCGGGCAAGTTACAGCTATCGGTCAGGCTGGTCCGGCGGCTCTCCGCACTGAATCCTTCCGTCGTCCTTATCCCTGGCTACTACACGCTGCCCGCGATTGCCGCCGCTGTGTGGTGCAAGTGGAAGGGCCGCACCGGCGTGCTGATGACTGAAACCACGGCAACCGACCATGTACGGAAGGGCTGGCGCGAAACACTGAAGTCAAAGTTGATCCGTACACTCTTCGACTGGGCTGTGACCGGCGGTGCCGCGCACGAGCGGTATCTCCTGCAACTCGGGTTTCCTCAGGACCGGATCGCTCACTTCTATGACGTAGTCGGCAATGCCCGCATTGAAGAAGGTGTCGCAGAGTTGCGCCGAGAGACGGCTGCGGCAACCTATAACCTTCCGGCGGACTATTTCCTCTTTGTGGGCCGGCTCGCGCCAGAGAAGAATGCCTTCAGCCTGTTGCGCGCCTGGCTTTCCTATCGCGACGCGGGCGGGACGTGGTCACTCGTGCTGGCTGGCGACGGCCCTGAGTGCCTCCCGCTGAAAGAGCTGGCACAGGCCAGCGGGCACGGCGCGGACGTTCACTTTCTTGGGCACCGGAGCGCGCGTGAGCTCCTGCCGGTGTACGCCTTTGCAAAAAGCTTCGTCCTTCCCAGCACACGCGAGCCGTGGGGCCTGGTGGTCAACGAGGCGATGGCTGCTTCGCTCCCGGTGATTGTGTCCAAGCACTGCGGTTGCGCCGAAGACCTCATCCGTCAGGGCGTTAATGGCTACACCTTCGATCCGGTTAACGTCGGCGACTTGGCGCAATGTCTCCAGTCCATCGCCGCCCTGCCTGAGAGCGAGCGTCAACGGATGGGCAGCGCCTCACGGGAACGCGTCGCGCAATACTCCCCGCAGAACTTTGGCGCGGAGATTGGGGCGATTGCCGATGCTGCGGAGAAAACGCCGCAGCGAGCAACCGGCGCACGTGTTGCCGTGAAGAGACCTGCATCCGCGGTACCAGCCGAGACGGTTCGCCTGCACGCACTTACGGACGCCAGCCAGCAATGAACGGCGAAGCACAGTCCGAAGCACGCTGGCTGCATGTGCTGCCGCACCTCGATCCTGTATATGGCGGGTTGACGGCTGTCGTTCCGCGGCTTGCCTCGCAGCTTTGTTCTCAGGAGCACATTCCGACTGGCGTTGCGGCGTTCTGCACCCCGGACGAAGCGTGCGCTGCTGCACCATCCTGGAACACCAGCCTTACGGTGTGGCCTCTGGGCAGGTCCGAGTGGCTATGGAGCGCGACTCTACGGGAACAGTTCCGTACCCAGGTCGCGTCATCCGGCGGCGTTCATATTCACGGGGTGTGGGAAAGCAGCACGCTGATGGCAGCCTGCGCCGCCCGCAGGGAGCGCGTTCCCTACGTACTCTCCGCGCACGGCATGCTGGAGCGCTGGGCGCTGGCCAATAAGAAGCTGAAAAAACAGATGTATGCCGCACTCTTTGAGCACCGCAACACGCGGCGCGCGGCGTGCCTGCATGCCCTGACACGCGCTGAAGCGCAGGACTACCGGCGCTTCGGCTGCAAGGGCCCGATCGCGGTGATTCCCAATGGCGTGGAGACACCCCCGAATGCGAGTGGAGACCGTATTCTCGCGAAGCACCCCGAGATCGAAGGCAAGCGCATTGTGCTGTTCCTCGGACGCATTCACTATAAGAAGGGGGTAGACCTGCTGTTACGGGCCTGGGCAGAGATCGCAGGACAGCACACGGACGCGCTGCTGGTGCTCGCCGGACCCGACTTCGAGAACACGCTCACAGGTGCACTGCGGACTGTGGAGGAGCTAAAGTTGCAGGACAGAGTCCTGTTTACTGGAATGCTGGATGCATCCCTGAAGTGGAGCGCATTGGCTGCGGCTGACTTCTTCGTTCTGCCGTCCTACTCCGAAGGTTTGAGCGTCGCTGTGCTGGAGGCGCTCAGCATGGGCGTGCCGGTCATCATCTCTGAGCAGTGCAACCTGCCCGAGGTGGCGCGAAGCGGTGCAGGGTGGCAGGTCCAGACTGAAGTTGCATCGTTGGCCGGGGCACTGCGGCAGGCGCTTGGATGCGATCCGTCCACGTACGCTTCATTCAGCAGGCAAGCCCGGTTGCTGGCGCAACGTGAATTCAGCTGGCAAAGTGTGACCGGGCGCATGGCCGAACTATACCGCTGGGTGCGTGGCGGCTCGGAGCCGGCGCAGACTGAACTGCTGCGAGGCGCGGCGTGAACGGGCCCGTGCAGCTTCACAGCTACGATAACAGCTGGTTTTCTCCAGGACGTTCGTTCGCCTGGCGCGCAGCGTGGCTGTTCCTGGGTTTACCCCTGTTTCGGTGCAGCCTGCTGCCGTCGTCGGTGCTGCGTGTCATGTTGTTGCGCCTCTTCGGTGCGCGGATTGGCACAGGCGTCGTCATCCACTCCGAGGTCGTCGTCAAGTATCCGTGGAACCTGCGCGTCGGCAACCATTGCTGGATCGGCGAGCGCGCTTGGCTCGACACCCTGACGTCGATCACACTGGCAGACAACGTCTGCATCTCGCAGGGCGCATATCTCTGCACGGGTAATCACGACTGGACCGATCCCTCCTTCGGCTTGATAGTCAGGCCCATCGAATTGCGGGAAGGTTCCTGGGCCGGTGCGAAATCCATCCTGCTGCCTGGCGTCACACTGGGCGAGGGTGCCATCGCGGGAGCAGGCAGCGTTGTGTCGCGATCCATCCCCGCCTATGAGATTCACACGGGAAATCCCGCGGCATTCGTGCGGGTTCGTGAAGTTTCGGATGTCAGCAGCCGTCAACCGGCAGCCATGCAGGTGCTGCGGTGAGAGTCCTGCTGATGAATCAGTTCTTCTGGCCAAGTGACATGGCAACCAGCCAGTTGCTTACCGATCTCGCGCGCGACCTGGCGGTGGAAGGCCATGCCGTTGAGGTCATCGCCAGCGGCTCCGGCATGGACATGGCCGCGGAGAACGCACCGGACGTCACGATTCACCATGTTGGCGGCCTGCGATTTTCGCGCAGCACCGCTGGCCGCATTCTGTCATACCTCAGCTTCTATGCGGGCGCAGCCTGGCGGGCGCTGACCATCACCAGACCTGACGTGGTGCTGACTTTGACCACACCGCCGCTGCTCTCTCTCATTGGCGCGTGGATTAAGTTGCTGCGGGGATCGCGCTTCCTGATCTGGGAGATGGACGTGTACCCGGACGTTGCCGTTGACCTGGGTTACATCCGCAGGGGCAGCCTGCTTGAACGGGTGATCGGCAGTCTGGCGGACTGGTCACGGCGCAAGGCGGACGGCCTCATCGCACTTGGCCCTTGCATGCGTGACCGTCTGATCGCACGCGGCGTTGAGAGCCGAAAGATTGCCGTGGTGGACAACTGGGCGGACAGCTCCGAGATATCCGTGCGTCCGCGCATTTCGTCTTCAGCCGCATTGCAGATCGTGTACTCCGGCAATCTTGGACTGGCCCACGATGTAGAGACGATCGTGACGGCCATGAGGCAGTTACGAGACGATCATCGCTTCCACTTCATCTTCGCTGGTGGCGGTGCGCGGCGGCCGGAGATCGCGGCGCTTGCCGGTAACGCGGGGACCGGCACGGTGGAAATGCGCGCTTCGGTGCCGCGCTCGGAGCTTGCAGACCTCTTGTCCCTCGGCGACATCGGCCTGGTCACGCAGCGTCAGGACTGCTGCGGCTCCGTGGTGCCAAGCAAGGTGTACGGCCTGCTTGCGGCAGGCCGGCCCATCCTGTTCATCGGTCCGGCAGAAGCAACGCCCGCGCGAATCGTCCGTGAGCACGGATGCGGCTGGCACATTGCGTGTGGCGACTCAAAATTTCTTGTCGCATTACTTCAAAGGCTGGCAAATAACAGTGCCGAAGTGATCACGGCGGGGCAGAATGCTCGCAGAGCACTGGAAAACCATTTCGACAGGCCTCTGGGAACGCGGCGCATCATGCGTTTACTTGAAGGCAATGCCTCGTTGGCACCATTGACTGAGACTCCTTTCATCTCAACCCGGACGACGTCATCCGTCTGACCAAAGGAAACACTATGTATTTACCTCTGTTACTTGGTCTGTTCAGTTTTGTACTCTGCTTTCTTTTCACTCCTCTATGCCGCGCGGCCGCTATTCACTTTGACCTGGTGGACAAGCCAGACGCACGCAAATTGCATCAGGTTCCGACGCCGCGCGTGGGCGGCTTTGCGATTGTGCTCGCGTACATTTGCGCACTCGGGGTGGTCATGCTGATCGGGCCTGTCCGCGAACAGCTGCACATCCAGCACGCTTCCCTGCTCCGTGTACTATTGCCGTCCGCCGGCCTTATCTTCCTGATCGGTCTGCTGGATGACCTGTTCACTTTGTCCGCACTGCAGAAACTGGCTGGACAGATCTTCGGATGTGCCATCGCTGGCATCCTGGGCAACATGTTTGCCCCGGAGAGTTTCACCTTTGGAGCGCCCCACACGTTCCTGTCGCATCCTGTCGTCAGTGTTCTTATCTGCACGGGATGGCTTGTTCTTTGCACCAATGCCATTAATCTGATCGACGGTCTCGATGGGTTGGCAACTGGAATTTGCCTTCTGGGAACACTCGCCACCCTGCTGATCGGGGTATATACCCACAACGCGGGTCTGGTCGTTGCAACGGTTCCACTCGCCGGAGCGCTTCTGGCGTTTCTGCGCTATAACTTCAACCCGGCATCGATCTTCCTGGGCGATTGCGGGAGCCTCACAATTGGTTTCATGCTGGGCGCAATGTCGCTCACGTGGCAGCACCATGGCGGCATGTCGCTGGGCATGATGGCACCCATCCTCGTCTTAGCTCTCCCCCTGGCCGAGGTGGGGTTGTCCATTCTTCGACGGTATCTGCGAAACGTGCCTGTGTTCTCACCAGACCGCGGTCACATCCACCATATCGTGCAGGACCGGGGTTATCACCCGAAAACCGTTGCCCTTATTCTGTACGGTGCCTGCACAGTCGCTGCCGTACTTTCACTGGTTGCCAGCTTCTCCTCGCGGAGCTTTCATGCGGTGATCGTCGGCTTCTTCATTCTGCTTTTGTTCATCGCGGTCCGGTACCTCGACTACATCGAATTCCGTGCGGTTCGCCGGGTACTTTCGACGAAGCGCGTGCGAGAGGAGATTCGCGAAGAGATCTATCTGCGCGAACTCGAGATCAAGCTGAGCCGTTTAGACAACGTGGATACTTGCTGGACACTCGTGCAGAAGACCTGTTCCGATCTACACTGCGCGACGGTAGAACTCTTTTTTGCCAACCTGTATTTCGACGTGGTTCTTCAGCAGGACGCTCACGAAAAGGACTGGTGGCTCACTCTGCCGGTTGGCGAGCGCGGATACTTACGGGTAAGCCGGTCAAACCTTCTGCGGACGGGCGATCTGGTCATGGGAACACTCGACCATCTTCAACGCGGACTGGATAAATTTGAACGGACCCTCCTTCCGGTCCGCAGCATGCAGCCATCGCCGGTACCGGCAGCATCCGCCGTGGAAGAAGCTGGCATTGGAGAGTTGGTCGCTTCTTAGATAGTTTTGTAACAAGCTGCAGCAGGTACTGCCTATCGGTCCGGCGACGAACCGTCCGTTGGCTGAACATGAGCAGCATCGTCTGGCTGCGCCGAAACAAGGTGTGCCTTGACAACAAAGCGCATGGGCGCACTGCCAATGTAATTAAATGGGTAACAGGTAATAAGGGTCACTTCAGGTCTCGCTTTGATGTCCATCACGTCTACGCGATCTGGCGAAACAATCGACGATGAGTCAACCTGGTAGGAGTAGGTTCCGTCCGCGCCGTGCACCTTCACCAGCATGCCCGTGTGGATCGAGCGAA
>CAXUBG010000003.1:26830-46759 GCA_964249285.1 uncultured Terriglobus sp.
CCATGGTGCCAAGCCCTCCGCTCAGCGCTGACCCGGGTACGTGACCAACGCCGCGGCGGAGATCGGCATTACTTACGCCTTCAACGATGGGGGCATCGAGATGCAGGGCTGGAATTGAGATTGAACCGATCACGGACGACTCGACCAGGTCACTATGGTGCTGCAAATACGACGCAGCAAGTGTTTCCGGGGGAATGATATTGCCGTCGGCGTTCGAAGATTGCCTCGCGACCTGCTCGTTACGAGCCATGACGCCGGGGACACGCAAGCACGCATACGAAACGGCGGCGAGCAAACCGAGCACCACAAGGGCTCGTTCAGCTCGCCGCAGTGTCTTAGATTGCATTCAATGTCCAGCGGCGGAACCGGACACCGGCGGCCGCAACGAAGCTGGTAAGCGCCGCAAGCAGGAGCAACGGCATGTTGCTGGCGGTGTGCGGCAACGCTGCCAATGCTGGACGGCGAGTGTTACTCGCAACCTGGGCAGAGACCGGGGGCGCTGCACGTCTGCTGCGCGGCGCTGGTGCTGTCGCGACGGCAGCTTGGGCCGCCGGAGGTGCTGGCTGGACCTGTTGCGAGGGGGCCGGAGGCGAGACTCTGGCGACGGCCGGTGTTGCGTTGCTGTCCGTGCCGGGTGAGACAAACTTGCTGGCGGAAATCGCGCTCGGCCCGTTTGCCGACACTCTTGTGGCCTGCAGGCTCCACAACGTTACCGCTTGCGCATCTTCCTTGGACAGCGACGCACCCTTTACATGAAGATTGTCAGACTCCGGGTCAATCGCGAGAACCTTGTCCGAACTCTTGGTGGCGATAGCGGCCGCTTCGGCCTTGGGATAGGCAAATTCGATAGTGCCGCCGCCTGGAAACGAGAATCCACGGAGTGCCTGATGCCCTTTCAACGTCGTCATTGAAATCGGCCCCGCGCTGCCCGCGCTTTGCAGACCGGAATGAAAGATGCCTAGAAACGTCGATTCTACCTTGCCCTTGTCACTGACGACCTGCAGAATGGCCCGGTCAGAAAGGTGGTCCTTAATCGTCATGGTATAGCTGCCCGGTTTCAGGACCTTGCCGGGAACCTGCGTCTCGCTCTGCAAGGTAAACGGTGTGTCGAGCGTGGCATCGTCAGCGTAGGCCAGCATGGCATTCACCGGGTTGGCGGCATATCCATAGCCGCAGGAGAGTGTGGTCGCTAAGAGAAGAGTTGCAACACGCATGGAAATCCTTTCGTGGAACGACATAAATGCAGACAGTACCCTGGTCAACATACAGTGATGCGAATGCATGACAAAGAGCGGCCAGAGATCGTGATGATTTCTGGTAACACGGGTACCACCCTGCGTTTGTTTGCACGGTCGACACTGCTTTTTGCAAGCTGAAAAGGCTACGATGGAACGCTGTGTTCCGTCCCGAAGACGAGAGCCTTGAACCGGTGCCTCTGCTGGGAGACACTGAACCTGCGCACGAGAGGATCTGGCTTGACTTCGGTTTTCATGCGAAAGCTGCTCTTCGGAGTTCGGAGGCACTATCTCCCCATCGGTCTCAGCGCGATTCGTGCACTCTACTGGCGTGGGTTGGGATTGCACATTGGCGCGGGTACACGGTTTTCCAGCATCGTGGTCACCTGGCCGCACAAGGTGGCACTGGGAGAGCGTTGCAGCGTAGAGCGAAACGTCTACTTCAATGCTGCTGGTGGCTATGCCGATGGCCGAACCATCGAGATCGGGAACGGAACGTTCATCGGCAGTGGATGCGAGTTCAATGCGATCGACTCGATTCGCATTGGGCAGAACTGCCTGATAGCAAGTGGATCCCGGTTCGTGGATCATAATCACGGTACGGAAGCGGGTACGCCGATGAAACTGCAGCCGGAGCTTTCCGCTGCCATCCGGGTCGGAGACGACGTGTGGATCGGCGTGAACGCGGTGGTACTGAAAGGCGTAACAATCGGAGAGGGCGCGATTGTCGCTGCAGGTTCCGTTGTCACCAAATCCGTGGAGCCGCACACCATTGTGGGTGGTGTGCCGGCGAAGCTTATTCGTGCACGGCACCAGCACCAGACAAAAACTACAGCAACGACCTGAACTCCCGCAGGAGCTTCTGCGACGACGCATGCCATGTGTAGTGGGCAGCACGCGCCCTGCCCTTCGCGCTCAAGGCTGCCCGGGTCGAGGAGTCGTCCAGCAGATCCGCGATGGTGTTCACGTGCGCTTGGATGTCGTGCGGTGAGAGCAGCACTGCCGCATCACCGGCAATCTCCGGAATGGCTGAACTATTGCTGCTGATCACAGGCGTTCCGCTTGCCATCGCCTCAATCACCGGCATGCCGAATCCGTCGTACAGCGTTGGAAACCAGACAAGAGCGGCCGAGTGGTACAGAGCTACCAACTCCGGTTCTTCCTGGAAACCGCCCAGAATGCACGACGGACCGAGCGCGTGCGCCCGCGGCAGGTACACCGGGTCGGCGTGGTTAATGATGACCAGTAGAAGGTCCGGGTGCTTCGCAACGATCTTCGGCCACGCATTCAGAATCAGCTCGGCGTTCTTGCGGAACTGGAGGCCGCCGGGTACAAGAATGTACTGCCGGTTACGGACGCCGAGCCGGTCCAGCACGGTCAGACCCTCCGGGTCTGGTTCCTGAAAGAAACTGTCGGACGCGGCGTTTGGCACCACGCGCAGGCGGTCACGCAGCCCCGGGAAGAAATGTGCCGTGCGCTCCGCGGCAAAGTTGGAGATCATCTGCAGCATGTCGGCTTCGCGATTGAGCCGGGCGAAGAGCAGCCTCCACTTTAGGCGTTGCTTCAGCAGCCAAAAGCTGGCACGGTGCGCCGACGGCTCAAAGTGCTGAGCGTCATGGCAGGTGACAGCCAGCCGGGCCCTGCGCACAGGCACGTAGGACTCCGCTGTGCAGTGCACTAAATCGACGTCCGGCCAATAGCGCTCCGCGGAGGGACTGTTCGCAAGAATCCAGCGCAGTTGCTGCTTGGAGGTTTCCTGTTCGAGGAAGTGGTACTGGAAGGATGTCCACGGCTCGCCGACCAGCGGAATCACCCGGTCATGATCCGCCCTGTCGGCGAGGACGTGAAGTTGCACCCCGGGTGAACGGTACAGGTGTCCGGTGAGTTCACGGGAGACGCGGCCCACGCCAGTGGACCGGTAAATGTTGCGAAGGTGTACGTAGGACAGGAGATTCAACGGTATCTCGAAACGGCCTGCGTAGAGTGTACCTGCATCCTGCTACTGCAACCATCCGCCCGCGACTACGAGTGCGTGCCGCGCAACCATTCCAGCGGCTGCGCAAACAGCGATCGGACGCCTCGTGGCTGGCCCCAATCGTGAGTGGGCCGGGTGACGGCCGGCGGAATGAGATTCTCATTCAACTGCGCACCGGCTGGGTGGATGTGCGCTCCGGCGGCCGTGTGGTGAAGGCTGGGCGCAGCCGTTGAGCGGCATTGCGGACAGTGCTGCCGCTCCTTCAAGACGCGGCTGGCCATGATAGAAAGCACGCGGCTGGTGTGCCCGCACTCGCCGCACAATACCCATGCTGAGGTTTGCTCTGCCGTACCTCTCATTTGCTGCTTCCGTGGCGAAAAGTTCATGCCTCTACCCTGCCTGTTGATCTCGCGAACACTATAGCTCACGCCGGTAACAGTCGTCACGTTACCGGCGATGCATTCAGCAGTTTCATCGGCAAGTCTTCCCAAAAGCGAGACGCGCGAAAATGAGACACCCTGCTGTGCAACCACACTCAGGCATGTGGAAGTCCGTGCGTTCAGGCGATTGCATTAGGCGGGGCTCATCAAGCGCCGGAAAGACTCAGCGCCTTGCTCCCTGAATTTTCCCCGGCTGGCGTTCTCGGATCAGCACTTGAGCATAGAACTCTCTATACAGATAGAGATGGGGCACGACCCACCCATCGTTCCGCGGCGAGAATGATGAACCGGTGATCACACGGGCTACTCCGCGGCTTATGCGCGGTGTCTGGCCGGGCGCTTAGAGTGAACTCATGTTGTGGAGGAACTCGGAGTTGTTGCGGGTTTTTCCTAGTTTGTCAGTCAGCAGTTCCATGGCTTCCACTGGTGAAAGCGGATTGAGAACTTTGCGCAGAATCCAGGTGCGCTGCAGGTCTTCCTTAGGAATCAGCAACTCTTCCTTGCGGGTGCCGCTGCGCTGAATGTCGATGGCCGGGAAGACACGTTTGTCCACGAGTTTGCGGTCCAGGATTACTTCCATGTTGCCGGTGCCCTTGAATTCCTCGAAGATGACCTCGTCCATCCGCGAGCCGGTATCGACCAGCGCCGTGGCCATGATGGTGAGCGAACCGCCTTCTTCGATGTTGCGCGCCGCGCCGAAGAAGCGCTTCGGGCGTTGCAGCGCGTTGGAATCGACACCGCCAGAAAGTACTTTGCCGCTGGGCGGAACGATGGTGTTGTAGGCACGCGCCAGACGTGTGATCGAGTCCAGCAGAATGACGACATCACGCTTGTGTTCCACCAGGCGTTTGGCCTTTTCGATGACCATTTCCGCCACCTGGACGTGGCGTGCGGCGGGTTCGTCGAAGGTTGAGGAGATGACTTCGCCCTTGACGGAGCGCTGCATGTCAGTAACTTCTTCGGGACGCTCGTCAATCAGAAGGACGATGAGAACCACCTCCGGATGATTCGCGGAAATCGAGTTCGCAATGGCCTGCAGCAGCACGGTCTTGCCGGTGCGCGGGGGAGCAACAATGAGACCGCGCTGGCCCTTGCCTACGGGAGTCAACAGGTCCATCACGCGACCGCTGATGTTGTCGCGGACTGTCTCCATCTTGACGCGCTCGGCGGCATACAGCGGCGTCAGGTTGTCAAAGAGGATCTTGTTGCGCGTTTCCTCAGGCGACTCAAAATTGATGGCTTCGATTTTGACCAGGGCAAAGTATTTTTCGCCTTCGTGTGGCGGCCGCACATTGCCGGAGATGGTGTCACCCGTTTTTAGATCGAATTTACGAATCTGAGAGGGTGAGACGTAGATGTCGTCGGGGCCCGGGAGATAGTTGTAATCGGGAGAGCGAAGAAATCCATAGCCGTCCGGCAGAATTTCAAGGACGCCCTCAGCGAAGATGTGACCCTCTTTTTCGCTTTGGGCCTGCAGGATCTTGAAAATTAAATCCTGCTTGCGGAGCGCGCTTGTGCCCTGGATGTCAAGGCCGCGCGCCAACTTGCCGAGTTCGGCAATGTTTTTTTCTTTCAGTTCTGAAATGGTCATGAGTACCTGTGAGATTTGAAGCGCTTGGAAGGGCATTGCAGGAGGGATGCGGTGCGGATGATGTTGCGGATGATTGCAATTCCAGGAGGAATGATCAAGGTTACCGTAAAACGCACTGAGAAACAGCCGGGTGCCGAGCACCACGCGGCAGACTAAGCCGCGCGGCGCTCTTCAATGGTTTCAAATACTTCTGCAGGCTCTGGCCCGGTTCTAAGGTCAGATGGCGCTGCATCGCGAAAGCGATCCAGCACTTCGTTGGTTGTATCCTGCAAGCGGGTATTCGGCTTGTGCAGCTTGCGAGTGGCTTTACTTGCCAGTTGGCAAAGCTGATAGCGGTTTTGAACGTGAGTTAGTGCTCCGAAAATCAGATCAGATCTCATGGGTACTCTCCTTGGTTTCGCCCCGCTGCGCACCTGCCTGAGGTGAGCCGTCACGATGGGTGCAAACGTGGTGATTCGCTTCATTAGACGACACAACCTGTTAGCAGGCTGCACAGACCTTCTGATGATTTCGCGTTCTTCCACTCCGGTGACGCCTCTTGGACGGCGTGGCATGGCTCTGAATGTGGACCGGGAGTGTAAAGACTGCGGAAGGTATTCAGGCGTTCGCAATATGGGCTGTCTCTTGTAAGGTATCCGTAACCCCGAGAGAATGCAAAGGTTTTCTGATGCCGCGAACGTTCCTGCCTGTTCCAATTTGGCTTGAAGCAAACGCGTGACGACGTCTTCCAGGACGCGCCAGCACCTGCTGGTGCCGCTGGCCTTCGCCTGCGTGTACTTCTTCTGGGGCTCGACGTTTGTCGCGATTCGCTATGGTGTGCAGTACCTTTCGCCTGCGTTTGTGTCGGGTTTCCGGTATCTTGCGGCAGGCCTCGCCCTGCTGGGCATTGTGGCGGTGCGCGGGCGTTCCCTGGCGATGTCACGGCATGAGTTGTTACGGGCGCTGGTTCTTGGGCTGCTGCTGCTGACCGGCAATAATGTGCTGCTGGGATGGGGCGAGCAGTATGTGCCCGCCGGGTATGCGGCTCTGCTGGCGGCAAGCATTCCACTCTTGATTGCCGTGGCGGAGAGCGCGATTCCAGGCGGCATTCCGCTGAATCGTACGGGCTGGGCGGGCACGGCGCTCGGACTGGGCGGTTTGACGCTGCTGGTCATGCCGGTGTTGCGCAATGGCCTTACCGCGCAGCGTTCCGGTGGCGCAGATCGCGGTGTGCTGCTGGGAACGGTGATTCTTTGCGTTGGGAACCTGTGCTGGGTGGCCGGGTCGCTGTTGTCAGGACGCAGGCCCTCCACGCTGGACCCGTTCGTTGCATCGGCGTGGCAGATGGTGATGGCGGGCAGTATCAATGTGCTCATTGGTTCGGCGAGCGGCGGGTGGCAGCACGCGCACTGGACACCGGGTGTCTTCGCCGCGCTGGCCTGGCTGGCGACCTTCGGGTCGCTGATTGGGTATACGGCGTATACATACCTCTTGCATAACGTCCCGGTGACGAAGGTGGCGACCTACGCATATGTGAACCCGATTGTGGCGGTCGTGCTGAGCGCGTTGTTTCTGCATGAAAGCCTGCATGGGTCGCAGTGGATCGCGATGGCTGTCATTCTGGTGGCTGTGGCGATTGTGACCGCTTCGAAGTCTAAGCCGCTCCCAGTTGCCGATCCGGTGGAGCAGACGGCGGAGTAGCTCGCCTAGAGTGCGAGGAGTACCTGCCGCGCCGCACGAAGACCGCTGCGCAACGCGCCATGCACCGTACCCCAGTGGCCTGTGATGTCAGTGTGCTCGCCTGCAAAGAAGAGCGTGTTCTCCAAGGGCTCCGAAATCTTCGCCGAAGCGTCCACCGCATCCTTCGGCACCCATGAGTAGGCCCCACCGAACAGCGGATCGCGCTGCCAGTCGTGGCGGTGATGGGAGACGAGT
This sequence comes from uncultured Terriglobus sp., assembly GCA_964249285.1. GTDB lineage: Bacteria > Acidobacteriota > Terriglobia > Terriglobales > Acidobacteriaceae > Terriglobus. The sequence continues at coordinate 33,986 of CAXUBG010000003.1, forward strand.
TCGTCCAGCACCTGCTCCTGCGTGAGGCCGAAGATGCGCGCCAGGTCGCCGCACGCGGCGTGCGCGATGGCATGATCATTCATGTCCGAGAAGGCGTTTGAAGAAGGGCCGCCGCTCCAGGCGGTCAGCACCGGGTCGAGCGACGGGAAGCCAGTCCAGAAGACATTGAAGTGCGCCCCTTCGAGTCGTTCCTTGGGCAGGAGAAAGCTCATGCTTTGCAGCGCCCCGTGTTGCGGAAGGTCGATCTCCGCCCACCAGCGGCGCCGAAAGACAAGACTTATGCGGCAGACCTGTCCCATGCGCATCCGCCTTGCTTGCACAATGACGTTGCCGGGTGCGGGGTCGAAGGCGACCGTATGTCTTTGCAAGACACCGAGCGGCAGCGTCACGACTGCGCAGTTGGCCTGCACGGCCTCGCCTGATGCAAGCGTGGCGGTCACGCTTCCGCGCTCCCATGCAACGTGCGCGACACGCGCGCCATGCCGCAGCACAGCGCCGGTGTTCTTCAGCCGTTCCGCGAGTGCGTGCGGCAGGCGCTGGTAGCCGCCCCAGACATGGGCCAGGGCGTCACCCTCGATACTGTCCTCTGCCCGTTGCTGTATGGCGAGCGCCTGCACGGAAACTTGATGCGCGTCCGCGGCATTGAAGCCTTCCACGTAGCCGGTCACAGCGCCGGCGTGCTCAGGGGAAATGCGCTCCCGGGACAAGTATTCTGAGAAGCTGAGATCTTGTTCCGGGTGCGCCTCTGCCCATGCGGTCATCTGGACCAGCGGACTGAACGCTGCGTCGCGCTCCGCATCAGCGTGCAGCGCGCCGTCTGGCGCGAGGGAGATGCTGGTGCCGCCGAGACCGTACTTCTCGATGCCCAATTCCTGCAGCAACGACAAGAGTTCCGGTGGTCTGCCATGGATAAACTCCGCACCCAACTCCACGGGCATATTGCCTGCGTACGCTGTGTGAATGCGGCCACCCACGCGATGGCTCGCTTCCAGCACGGCGACACGGAGGCCAGCTTCGGCCAGCTTGACCGCGGCGATCAGGCCCGCGGCACCTGCACCGATCACGAGGACGTGCTTCATGCGATGGCCGGTTCGCTCACACTCTGACTTGCTGATTCGCTGCTCTTTCTTAGCAACGCACGCAGCAAGTTGACGGCTTCGTCACGCGAGTGGATGGTGCCTTCGAGTTGCGCATCTTCGATGTCGCTGAGCAGCTGTTTGAAGCGTGGACCGGGCTTCAGGCCCGCCTCAATCAGGTCGCGTCCGGTGAGCAGCAGGGCGGGCTTGTGCTCTTCGACCGGTGCTGCTTCATAGTGCTGTTTGGCGTAATCGTACATTCCAAAAAGGCTGTGGGACGCGGCGACATCCAGCCAGTGCAGGGCCAGGTGTTCTGGAAAATCGTGGAGACGGAAGAAGCGCTTTAATGTGCTTTGCTTCATGTTCTTCACATCGCCAAAGCGCATATGGTTGGCGACCAGTGACACGATCTGATCCGTGTCGCCGTTGGAGAAACGCAAGCGGTTCAGGATGTGGCGCGCGATGGTTGCGCCGATTTCGGCGTGGCCGTTGAAGCGGATGCGCGGCTTCGGGTCTGCGGGATTGGGTGCCCGGTACGCTGGCGGCTTGCCAACATCGTGCAGCAGCGCTCCCCATGCCAGCGTGGGCCTGACGCCGGGCTCGAGCTTTTGGAGGAGCAGCAATGTGTGCAGCCACACATCGCCCTCGGGGTGCCAGTCCGGCGGCTGCTCGACGCCCTTCATGGCGGAGATCTCCGGTAGTACATGGGGCAGCAGGCCGCTGCCGTCCAGTAACTCAAACGCGCGGCGGGCGTGGCCCTCCGTCAGCATCTTCGTGAGTTCGTCGCGTACACGCTCGTTGCTGACCTGGCCGATGGTTGCTGCCTGACGCTGCATGGCGCGCATCGTCTCCTGCTCAATGGCAAAGCCGAAACGCGCGGCAAAGCGGATTGCGCGCAACATGCGCAGCTTGTCTTCGGAGAAGCGGCGTTCAGCGTCGCCGATGGCACGGATGAGATGCGCATCGAGGTCGGCCCGGCCACCCTGATAATCGATGACCTTACGGATGAGGCTTTCTGGCGTAAGTTCTACCGGATCCAGCATCATGCCGTTCACGGTGAAGTCGCGCCGCAGAACATCTTGCTCCGGGGTATCGGAGTAGCTGACCTCGTCGGGGCGGCGGCCGTCGGTATAGCTGCCGTCCGCGCGGAAGGTGGCCACCTCCGTTTGCACTTCGCATCCAGCAGTTTGGTGGGCCGTGCAGACGATCACCACGCCGAAGTGCATGCCGACGGAGAACGTGCGGTCAAAGCCCATCAGCACCTTCTCTGGTCCTGAGGAGGTTGCCACGTCGTAGTCTTTCGGCGTAAGGCCGAGCAGGAGGTCGCGCACGCATCCGCCGGCGAAGTACGCCTGAAAGCCACGCGCGCGCAACCGTTCCACGATGTGCAGCGCTGCCTGAAACTGCGGTGTGTGCGTCGCGGCTGTGAACGGGTCCATGATGTTTGTCCTATCCTAGACGGATGCACGCGTTGCCTGAGCGACACAGCGTGTCACAGCTGCAAACAGGGCTCATTCTGGGCATTGAGAGCTCATGCGACGAAACTGCCGCTGCCGTGGTGCGTGGCGGGCGTGAGGTGTTGAGCAACGTAGTCGCCTCACAGATGGAGATGCATGCGCTGTATGGCGGCGTAGTGCCGGAGCTTGCCAGCCGCGAACACTTGCGCAACATCGTGCCGGTCGTGCGCGAGGCGCTCAGGCAGGCAAGCGTCGCAGCTTCGGATCTGGATGCCTTGGCGGTCACCGCGGGGCCGGGTCTGGCGGGAGCGCTGCTGGTGGGAGTTTCATTCGCGAAAGCGTATGCCTTTGGATTGGGGAAGCCGCTGGTTGCAGTGAATCATCTGGAGGGGCACATTCATGCGGTGCTGATGACGATGGGCCTCGGTTCAGGAGGTGCAGATCCCTCCGCCACGCTAGGCAATGACAATCGTGAGAGGGAGCCGCTGCTTGCGTTGGTCGTCAGCGGCGGGCATACGCACCTATATCTCGCGCAGAAAAAGGATGGTGTCTGGAGCTATCGGAATGTGGGCCGCACGGTGGATGATGCCGCTGGCGAAGCGTATGACAAGGCCGCCAAGCTGCTGGGCTTGGGCTACCCGGGCGGCCCGTGGATGGACCGGCTCAGTGTGTATGGGGATCCCAGAGCGGTTCCGTTTCGCTTCGCGGAGATCAATCGAGGGATAGAGGATCAGCCCAGCTTTGACTTTTCATTTAGCGGGATCAAAACGGCTGTACTGCGGTACGTGGAAACACACGGTATGGGAGCAGGAATCGAGACGCGGCGCAACACTCTGACCCGGCTTGCAAACCCCACGCTTGAGGACGCTCGCGCTCTCTGCGATGTGCAGACGCTAAACCTAATTGCATCTTTTCAATACGCCGTCGTGGGAAATCTAATCCGGCAGACGCTGGCTGCTGCCGCCCATCACGGCGCCAAACATATTGTTGTCTCGGGAGGGGTTGCAGCCAACGGCGGGCTGCGCGCGCGGTTCGCAGATGAAGCAGCAGTACGCGGCCTCACCGTGCACTTCCCGGCTCCGGCGCTTTCCACGGACAACGCCGCGATGATTGCCGCGGCTGCGTGGTCCAAGCTGCTGCATGGAGACTTCGCGGATGCTGCACTGAACGCGTACCCCCAACTCCGGTTAGGTTCCGTTGTTTAAGCTCACGCTCAGCTAGAATCAAGGAACTGCGGCGGCAGACTCTGTGCGCAAGGCACCGACTCCGGGCGCGCCCGCAAGTCTGCAAGGAACGACCAACCCGGATGGCCATCGCACTTTTCAACACCCTGGGCAGCCGCGTGGAGCCGCTGACCGCCGCGCGGGGCAATACGCTGCGCATGTATTGCTGCGGCCCCACTGTCTACGACTACGGTCACATCGGCAACTTTCGCACGTTTCTGCATGTGGATGTGCTGCGCCGCGCCGCGCGTCTGCAGGGCTTTGCGCTGAAACACGTGATGAACATCACGGACGTGGACGACAAGATCATCCGCAACGCCACGGCGGCGAACATGCCCATTGGCGAGTACACCAGTAAATATGAGAAAGCGTTCTTTGAGGACATGGATGCCCTCGGCGTTGAGCGGCCCGAGATTATCGCGCGCGCGACGGAGAACATCGGCGAAATGGTCGCGCTGATCGAGCAGCTGGCCAGCGAAGACATTGCCTACAAAGGCGACGATGGCTCATGGTATTTCCGCATCGCGAAATTTCCGGAGTACGGCAAGCTCTCCGGCAAGGACCTGGAGGGCATTGAGGACGGCGCGCGCGTTGATGTGGATGAGTATGAGAAGGATGCCGCGCGGGACTTCGCGCTATGGAAGGCGGTAAAGCCGGGCGAAGCTTCGTGGGAGACAGCGCTGGGAACAGGGCGGCCGGGCTGGCACATTGAGTGCTCGGCCATGGCGATGAAGCACCTGGGGCCGGGCTTTGACCTGCATGCAGGTGGCGAGGACCTCACCTTTCCCCACCATGAGAACGAGATCGCACAGAGCGAATCCGCATCGCATGTGCCGTTTGCGCGGCACTGGTTCCACGTGCGCTTTCTCCTGGTGGAAGGCCGGAAGATGTCGAAGTCCGAGGGCAACTTCTACACACTGCGCGACCTCCTGCTGAAGGGGTATCGTGCCTCGGCGATTCGTTTCCTCCTGATCAGCGTGCCATACCGGCACCAGATGAACTTTACCTTTGATGGCCTGATCGAAAGCGCGAATGCAATCGAGCGTCTGCGCACCTTCTCACGGCGTATGGACGCGGCTGAAAAAGATGCATCATTGCCCTTCGCGCGCGATGAGGAACTGGATGTTCTGATCGGGGAAAAGCTGGGCCGTTATCACGCGGCGCTGGAGAACGACCTGAACACGGCGGAGGCTCGCGCGGCTGTCTTTGACGCTGTGCGCGCCACCAACATCACGCTTGACGCCGGCACCTTCGGGCGTGGCAATCTCGAGCGCATCCATCACTTGCTGGTTGCCTTCGACTTAGTCTTTGACGTGTTGACGGATCGGGATGCCGCGATCTCGCGGGCAGCAATGGCGTGGGCGGAGGCCGAAGGGCGCGCGAGCGAGGCAGCTCCTGAAATGCTCGCGTCACTTAGCCTTCCGGATGAGGAGATTGAACGGCTGATCGCGGAGCGCACAGAGGCACGCAAGCGGCGGAACTTCGCGCGTGGCGACGCCATCCGCAATGAGCTCGCAGAAAAGGGTGTGCTGATCGAAGACGGCAAGAACGGCGTGACCTGGAAGCGGAAGTAAGGCCGGACCCGGGTAGCTGCGCGGGTACTCCCTGAATCCGATTCAGGACTGTCGATTGACGAATAGAGCTTTTATACTTCGGCTTGAGCAGCGCATTCCAACGTTGCCGGCGGAGATTGACATGGCAGCAACCACCATCAGCGTGGATGAGTTCCAGGCACTGGAGCAACGGGTTCTGCGCACGGTGGAACTGATCCGCAGCGAACGCGAAGCCCGCGCGCACGCTGAGGCCGAGATCACCGCGTTGAAGGAGTTGCTGGATCATGCCTCGTCGGAGAACTCCGCGCTTGGTGCCGAAGTCGCCGCGATGAAGCAGGAGCGGCAGCTGGTGAAGGGCCGCGTGGACGCCATGTTGAAGCAGCTGGACGATCTGGTGTAAGTGGCGTCATGACAAAGACCACCACCGCGGTTCCGGTTGAGATCTACGACCAGACATACCATCTGCGCGGCGTCGATCCTGAACACATCCAGACACTTGCTCGTATCGTGGATGGCAAGATGCACGCGGTTTCTGCCCATGGGGCGACGGTGGATTCGCTGCGCGTGGCCGTGCTTGCGGCGCTCAACATCGCGGACGAGTTGACCGAGCTGCGCGCCCGTCACACGGACCTGCTGCGCTCGTTGGATAACACGGAGACAGCAAACCGCCGCCGCGCCAGTTCCCTTTCCAACCTGCTGGATGAAGCGCTCAGCGAGGACTACCGCGAACGCATCGCCGTTTAGCTGAACACGCCGCAGCCGTTCAGCGAACCTGTTGTTCCCGCCGCGGTTTCACTGTGCCCGGCCCGGACTCGCGCTTACCTTGCCAAACAAAGCTGCTCCCGGTAGCATCTGTCACAGATGACCGGCCTGCAAAGCAGGTGCGGGAACAACGCTGGTTGAACCAACATTCATTGAACAGGGGTCTGGCTCGTATATATGGTTCGGTGTGCAGTGTCCGCCAGTCCGGAATGCCTAAAGAACCACGGCTAGATCCCACCGCTTAACGCGGGTTCACCGGCGCTTCCTGCACGGCCCAGTGGGCCGGTCTTCTTGTCCCTGGCTCGCCACCCGTTATCCTAGACGAGATGCACCCGCACCTTTTCCGGATCGGCTCCGTTGTTGTTCCCACCTTCGGCGTGGTTGCGGCGTTAGGTCTGGTTGCAGCCATTCTTGTGGCGGCGCGCGGCGCGCGCATGGTGCGCGTTAGCGAAGACGCGGTCTGGAATCTCTGCATCGCGATCGCTGGGGGAACACTCATCCTGTCACGGCTGATCATCGTGGGCCAGATGCCGAAGGCGTTCCTTCAGTACCCGCTGTACATTCTTACGTTGCCAACGGTGACACGGTACGGGCTGCTGACGGCGATGCTGAGTGGTCTGGTGTACGCGTGGCGCAAGCATCTGCCGCTCTTGCGCACAGCCGATGCGCTTGCGCCTGCTGCTCTGCTCTTCCAAGCTTTCCTGCATTTGGGAAGTTTGTTTGCGGGCGACGACCTTGGTTCACCGGCGCGCACCTGGTTTGGCAGGTTCATCCCCGGCGACCCGGGCTACCATCCCGTGGCTTTGTACAGCGCTGTTCTGATACTTGCGGCTGCAGGTGCCGGTTCTCTTTGGCTAAGCCGTGAGGCGCAGGCGGGTGAAACGCTCGGTCTCTGCATGACGCTGGCTGGGCTCATCCGCTACTTTGTCGATCAACTGCGGCCTGACTATGTGCTGCCCGGGACAATGCTTGCAGGCACGTTGCGCATCGATCAAGTCGTTCTCATTGTGCTGAGTGCTGCGGGACTGTGCTGCTTTTTCCAGAGGAGGCCGATCGATGCCCAGTAAGAACATGCTTCCAAAGGGCAAGCGGCGGCAATCCGTGCGCGCTGAGTACCGGGTGGCGCGCGACGCGGCGAACACCTGCCAGGAAGCAGAACGCGTCGCTGCGGAAGCGGAACTGTATGGGACTGAGGCGGCTGCGGCCGTCCCATTCGCGGCCGCCGCGAAAGCCCCGAAACGCAGCTACCAGAAGAGCGGCAAGCGCCAGCAACACGCGCTGGAGCAGGAGGCACAGACATCCGCCGTTGCTGACGAAGACGACGAGTTCATCGCAAGCGAACCAGCATCACTGCCACGCCATGCACGTAAGTCGTGGAAGTCAGAGGCTGGTGCCCGCGGTCAGCGTCTGGACCTGTATCTCGCCGCCACGCTGCCTGACATCTCCCGGGCGCGTGCGCAGTTGCTCATCGAACATGGTCAGGTTCGCGTGGACGGCACCACCCCGAAAGGAAAACACAAATTGCGCGGCGGCGAGGACATTATTGTGGAAGGTGATCCGCAGCCCGCACCCCTGCGAGCCACGCCGGAGGACATTCCGCTTAGCATCGTGTACGAAGATCGCCACCTTGCTGTGATTAACAAACGGGCCGGCATGATGGTGCACGCAGGCAGCGGCTTGAGCGACGATTCGCGGTCGAGCGGCACGCTGGTAAATGCACTGCTGTACCACTTCAAGGATCAGCTCAGCGAAGTGGGCGGGCCGCTCCGCCCGGGCATTGTGCACCGGCTGGACAAGCAGACCAGCGGTCTGATCCTGGTGGCCAAAACCGATGCCGCGCATCGCGCGCTTGCAGCGATGTTTACCGAACGCTCGCTGGAGAAGCGGTATCTGGCGCTGGTGCATCGAACGGTGAAAAGCGATCACGGCCTGATCGATCTGCCCATCGCGCGCGACCGCGTCCGGCGCACCCGCATGACAACGCGCGTGGCGAACCAGTATCTGACGACAGCGAGCCATGGCACCCCTGGCCTTCGGCATCCCGAAGAGCCGGAAGCACGCACCCGGCGCGGACCGAACGAGGCCCGGTCTGCGCGGACGCACTATACGGTGTTGGAACGGTTGCATACGGCGGCGGGTGATTTCACGCTGCTCGATCTGCGCATTGAAACGGGCCGCACACACCAAATCCGTGTGCATCTGCAGTCCCTGGGCCATCCCGTGGTGGGCGACACGCTGTATGGCGCACCGGCCCGCATTGCCGGTCTTGACTATCCCCCGCTCGTCCGCAACTTCCTTCACGCGGCCCACCTCACACTCGCCCATCCGGTTACGGGCAAACCGCTGGACCTGCACGCCCCCTTGCCGGAAGAACTGCAATCGCTTCTCGATCACTTACAGGCGGCTGGCACGCCCGCACTGCCCGCACGAGATTGATAAGCTAAGGTATGGCTTTGCCGCGCGCTGTTGTGCTTCGCTCGATCTGTGCTGCCCTTGTTGCCCTCCTGCTGAGCCCAGCGTTCGCGCAAACAGCAGGCAGCGCACCCGCTCTGCCGCCATCCACCGCTGACGACACCCAAAGTCCGTCACAGCCGGTTGTGGTGCCAGTCTCCCCAGCACCTGGCGGACCGCCCGTTGCCACCATCCGCACCTTTGTACCCGAGGTTCCGCTCGTCTTCACCGTCACCGATGGCAAGGGCCGTTTTGTCACGGGACTGAAACAGCAGGACTTTGGTCTTCTCGACGACGGCAAGCGCCCCGACCGTGTCATCTCGTTCACCCAGCAGGCCAATCTGCCGCTGCGCATCGGCATTTTGCTGGACACGTCCAACTCCATTCGTTCGCGCTTCCAATTCGAGCAGCAGGCGGCCACGGAATTCCTCTTGCAAGTGCTGCGGCCCAAGCTCGACGCGGCGTTTGTCACGGGGTTCGATGTACGTCTCGATCTCGCGCAGGATTACACCAACAGCATTGACAAGCTCAGCACAGCAATCGAGAAGCTGCGTCCCGGTGGCGGCACCGCCTTCTACGACGCGGTATACCAGACCTGCCGAGACCAGATGCTGACCGTGCGCTCCACTGAAACCATCCGGAAAGCAATCATCATCGTCTCCGACGGCGAAGATAACTACTCGCGCGTGTATGAGCAAGACGCGATCAAGGAATGCCAGCGCGCGGAGACCATCGTGTATACGATTTCAACCAATGTCTCCCCCTCCAAAAGCAAAGGTGATGATGTTCTGACGCGGCTAAGTGAAGCCACAGGCGGCCGAGCTTTCTTTCCCGTCAAGATTGAGGATGTTGCAAACGGCTTCCGCTCCGTGGAAGAAGAGTTGCGCTCGCAATATTCGCTGCGCTACCGGCCGGCGGATCTGAAGCAGGATGGAGCTTTCCGGTCGATCTATCTGGTATCGCTGGACCAGAGATACCATGTGCGGGCCCGTAAGGGATATTTCGCGCCGCGCTCACAATAGGGTTTGACCCACTACTTCAAGGTCTTTGTTCCATCCGGCAGCTTCTTTGCATCCGTAAAACGGCGTGTGCCCAGCGCGGTAAGCAGTTCCACTGCGACGCTTAGACCCCGGCGGCCTTCGCGTGAGCTCACCTTCTTGAACAATCCCCACATCGTCAGTGGTTCGTCCGGCGTCTTCTTGCTGGCGGTACTCATGGCGGCGGCGATGCAGCTCATCGTCTCCGGTTCAATCGCCCCCAGAATCTTGCCCACACTCACCACGTTGCGCAGCGCGTCCACGCTCTCCTGCATCCGCGCGCCCTCCGCGATATGCCCGAAGATCTCGTTTTTCGCATGCACCAGCCCATGCAGCAGGTCCAGGATGCCCTCATCATGCGACGCCTGCAGCAGGTCGTACAGCACCAGCATCGCCTCGGCGTGCGCCTCCGGAGCCGCCTCCAGTTTGCGCAGCAGCCCTTGCTTCGGATCGTAAGCCGCGGGTTTGAACTGAATCGGATTCGCCATGGATGCCTCGTTCTTCCGTCTTTCTCGGTGCTTCGTAACACGTGCCTGTCGTGCTGCTCTCCGCCCTGTCCACATGCCACGCGGCGACGGACCACGAGAGCAACGAAGACACGGTGTTAAGTGGTTGTCGAATTGATCTGCACCAGCCTGTCCGCATTGCGTGTTCCCGGCACATAGTAATCCTGGCGTTCCCACTTGCGCTCAACCTCCACGCCGTTTTGCGGGGTGCGGCTGCCGTTGCGAAAGTTTTCCGCCGCAAGCGGAGAGCGGCCTTTCGGTTCCAGGATGCGAAGGCGAACGGCGGTTTCTTTGTATGCGGGAGTGTGCGTCGCGCGGTCCACATGCGCACCGGTCAGCCGGTTCACGGGCTCCTCGACGGAGTTCATCGGCATATACAGCTCTTTGCCCCGCACGCGGTCCGTCACCAGCACTTTGGCCCGGATCACGCCCCATTTGCTTTCGACTTCCACTTTGCTGCCGCTGGTCATGCCGCGTTCTTCTGCAAGCTCCGGCGAGACCTCGACCCAGTTTAACGGGGAAATTCGCTCGATACCAGGCGTCTTATAGGTCATGGCTCCTTGCTCAAAGTGCTCCAGCAGCCGGCCGTTGTTCAGGTGCAGATCGAACTCCGGGCCACTGGCAGTCACCATGCCAAGGTCCTCACTTGGTGGAATCCACTCCAACACATGAAACTTCGCCTTGCCATCCGGGAACGGAAACTTCTCCAGGAAAAGCACAGGCGAATCCGTGCCGTCCTTTGCCACCGGCCATTGCAGGCTCTTGAAGCCCTCCAGCCGCTCATACGTCACACCCGCGAAAAACGGCGTCAGCGCGGCGACTTCGTCCATGATTTCGCTGGGGTGCGTGTACTTCCAGTGCGCGCCCATGCGGTTCGCGATCAGCTGGATGATTTCCCAGTCGGGCTTGGAGTCTCCCAGCGGCTCAAAGGCCTGGTACAGGCGCTGGATGCGACGCTCCGTGCTGACAAATGTGCCATCCTTCTCCAACGATGGCGAGGCTGGCAAAACAACGTTGGCGAACTTCGCTGTCTCGGAGAAGAAAATGTCTTGCACGACAAGGAACGGAATTTCGCTCAGCGCGCGGCCCACGTCGTTTGCATTGCCATCGCTTGTGATGGTGTCCTCGCCCTTGATATAGAGCGAGTGCAGCGTACCTTTATGGATCGCCTCCATCATCTCGTGATTATCCAGGCCCTTGTTCACCGGCAGCGTTACGTTGTACGCCGCCTCGAACTTGGCGCGCACCTCCGGATCATCGACCTTCTGATAGCCGGGAAACAGGTTCGGCATGGAGCCGAAATCGCTGGCACCCTGCACGTTGTTGTGGCCGCGCAGCGGGTAAGCACCCGCGCCGGGGCGGCCATAGTTCCCTGTCGCCAGCAGCAGGTTTGAGAGCGCGGTAGACGTGTCGGATCCTCCGCAGTGCTGTGTCACGCCCATCGCCCACAGGATGCAGACTCCATCCGCCTCGGCGATGTCCTTGGCAACCTGCTTTAGCGTGTCCTGCGCAATGCCGGTAGTCTGCTCGGCAAACTCCATGGTGAACATGTCCAGGCTGGCGTAGTACTCGTCAAACGTATTCACCCGCCGCGCAATGAAGTCCTGCGCGTGCCAGCCCTGGTCAATGATGTACTTCGTGATCGCGGACGCCCACACCATGTCCGTGCCGGGTTTGGGACGCATAAAGATGTCGGCGCGCTCCGCCATTTCATGCTTACGCAGGTCGGCGACAATCAGCTTCTGACCGCGATACTTATGCGACCGTTTAACCCGCGTCGCCAGCACAGGATGGCTCTCCGCTGTGTTCGATCCGACAACCAGAATCAGCCCGGCTTTCTCAATATCAGCAATCGAACCAGAGTCTCCGCCCGTTGACACCGTGCGCTGCAGCCCCATCGTCGCCGGCGTCTGGCAGTACCGGCTGCAATTATCGATGTTGTTGGTGCCGATCACCGCACGGGCGAGCTTCTGCATCAGGTAGCTCTCTTCATTCGTGCACTTCGAACTGGCGATAAAGGCGAGCGCATCCGGCCCGTGCGTCTTCTTGATCTCCGTGAACTTGCTCGCGATCAGTGTCAGCGCCTCGTCCCAGCTTGCCTCGCGGTAAGTACTGTTCGTGCCATCGTCCACGCGGATCAAAGGTGTATGCAGACGGTCCAGCGAGTTGATGAAGTCATAGCCAAATTTGCCCTTGATGCACGTCGAAATACCATTTGCAGGACCGTGCGTTGGCTCGATCTTCAGGATGTGCCGGTCGCGCGTCCACACCTCAAACGAGCAGCCCACGCCGCAAAAGGTGCACACCGTCTTGGTACGGCGGACGCGCGCTTCACGCGCCTTGCTCTCGATGTCGGACAGCGCCAGAATGGGCGGATATCCCGTCTCCGGCTCAACACCCTTCACGATCTCGATCATGTCGTCCAGCACCGTCGCGGGCAGGTTCGTCAAGTAGCCGGCGTGCTGCAACATGCTCTTTTCCATCAGCGCGTTGCACGGGCACACCGTGACGCAATGCCCGCAGCTGACGCAGCTGGACCCGGCAATCTGCTCCCCGCCGTCCCACAGGACGCGCGGATGCCGGTCTTCCCAGTTGATGGAGAGCGTCTCGTTGACCTGCACATCCTGGCAGGCCTCCACGCAGCGTCCGCACAGGATGCATTGGTCCGGGTCATACCGGTAGAACGGATTGGAGTGGTCCTGCTCATAC
>CAXUBG010000004.1:0-29834 GCA_964249285.1 uncultured Terriglobus sp.
GTAAAAAGGGCCGGACCTTCGCTCGCAACAACCGAAGCAAAGCAGGAATATGAGAACGCTACGCAACAGCAGTCGCCTGGTCAAGCAAAAAATCATCTGCCCGGCGATTGCGTAAAGACAACCGTTACCATTGACCGGCGGGGAAGCAGAACGCTAAACGTGTTCTCTGTCGTCCGCTCAAAAGGTAGCGGCTCAAGCGAATGGCTCGTGTCCGTGAACCGCACCTCCGCCCTCAACGACTGCACGCCCTGCAATTCAATCCTGAGGGGAATGGCCGCAGTGTTGCGATTCAGGACACATGCGACCGCGCTCCCATCCGGGTTACGGAATGCCAAGGCGTCGACCAGGTCCCTGTCCACGGTGGTTGTCAACCGCTGCGCGCCCGGAACGGCAAACCGGCTCACTCCGGCAATTGCGTAGAAGCGCTTTGCGACCGTGTAGCTGCTGTCCTTGATTTGAATCAGATTGGCGGCGCCGTCACCCGCCCCCCACCAGTAGATGTACGCGCGGATGTTGCCGTGTGCAAACGCCTGCAGGATATCGTGCGCCAGTGACATGCCGTCCTGGTTGTTGGCGCATTCCCCGCAATCCCAACGTGGCTGAAATTGGCTTGCACCGCTGCTCCACTCGGTCATCCACACCGGCTTGCTGACGGGCAGAGGCTCGGTTGCGTGGGATCCATACTGGTGAGCGGTGTACAAGCTCACGTATCCAGCAGCCTGCGGGTCAGCCTCGACTGCCTCGGCAAACACCTTTGCCGTAGACCACTTCGACGCGTCGCAGCAGGCGAGCTTAAGGTCCGGCATACTCCGCCGCGCCAACGGGCCCAGGACCTTGAGGAAATCCACCGCCCGTGCCGGAGTAAAGCTCATGGAGGCGTACCCCACGGGAATATCAGGTTCATTCAGGAAGCTGAGGCTCTCCACCGGTACTTTCAGCTTCCTGTAATTCTGCACATTCTGCAGCAGATAGCGAGCGAAGTCGGCCCGCCAGTCGCCGGTGGCGCATGTCACTCCAGGCAGACCGCACAGAGCACCACCCACAGCGTTGCCGTTGTCTTTCATGTACGTGGGTGCTGTCCAAGCCGCCGCGGTAAAGTGCCGCACGCCATAGCGCATGGCCTGCTGTGCCATCCACAGCTGCGATCCATCGGACCCGTCGAAGCTGTACGTGGGCGGCTGCCCCGGCTTCGCGGGTGGGCTCTGGACGAGCGTGGAATCGGTGTCGATGCCAAGCCGCAGGATCTTGAAGTTTGCTCCCTCGTAGGTATCAAAGAGCAGCTTCAGCACCTCCGCCTGTTTGTCAGTTGGCAGGGCATGGACAGCCGCCGCCTGCCCGAACGCCTCGGAGATGCCGAAGCCATCAAAGCCACCGGCGGGCTGATCGTAATGCACGGTGACAGACGGTTCCGTTATGTCCTGCGCCGCTGCCGGCAGCATTGCAACAGAGGCACAAGACAGCAGCAGGCACTGTAAGGACGCGCGTTCCAGCCAGTTGCGCCAGGGTTCTACAAGCCGGAAGTGTCTCGAAAAGCGCACGCGCATAACGGCGAGTCGTCCTGTGTGGATTCCGCGAACATAACAATACCGTATGCTGTCCATTGTTCACATCGCAGGGCAAAGCAGGAGAGCGTATGGTGCGGGTCGCGGCCCTCAGTGACATCGGTTGCAGGCGTGCAAACAACGAAGACAGCTTCGGCTATGATGAAGCGGCCGGCCTTTACGTCGTCTCCGACGGCATGGGGGGCAGCGCAGCGGGTGAAGTCGCCAGCCATCTCGCCGTACAGACGGTTCTATCCAGCTTCCGCAACATGCGTGGTGGAGGTTTGACGTCTGCCTTGCAGGACATTCTGTATTACTCGGTGCTGCAGGCCAACACCGCCGTCTATCAACAAGCGATGCACGACCCACGCTGCGCGGGTATGGGCGCGACCCTGGTAGCCCTGTGCCTCGATGGCACCAACGGTATCATCGCGAACGTTGGTGACAGCCGTGCCTACCTTCTGCGTGCCGGCACTTGTACTGCGATCACGCAGGACCACTCGCTTGGCGCAGAGCAGATGCGCATGGGCTTGATGCCGAACGGCGGCGATGCGGATCCAAGTTTCAACATCGTCACTCGCGCCATCGGCGTGGAGGCGCAGGTGCAGCCAGACCTGTTTGCCGCGCAACTGCTGAATGGGGACCGCGTTCTGCTTGCCTCCGACGGTCTGATGAAGCACCTGTCCGACATGGAGATTGCGCGTATGGTGAACGCCAGCCTGACGGTGGAGAGCGCCTGCGCCGCGCTGATCGAGGCGGTCAAGAACGATGGTGCGCAGGATAACGTCACCTGCCTGCTGGTCGAAATTGCCGTGGTGTGAAGCTCACGCCGTCAACATTCGGTCTAGGTGCACATAGCCGCCATCCACCACGATGTGCTGCCCCGTCGTGTGCGCCGATTGCAGTGGCGACAACAGAAAGACAACCGCGGCGGCAATCTCTTCCGCGCTCGTCATCCTTCCTTCCAGAGGAATCTGTGCCGTGATGTGGTCAAGCCTGCTACGGGCATCGGGCAAAGTCGAAAGCCACGTCTTGTACGCGGGCGTCATCACCTCCGCCGGCAGAACAGCGTTCACGCGAATCCCGTAGGGCAGCAGTTCCGCAGCCCACTCGCGTGTCAGCGCAAGAAGCGCACCCTTCGCCGCGGCGTACCCCGACGTATTTCCCTGTCCAGTGACGGCCACCTTCGAACTGATGTTGACGATAGCCCCGCGGCTTGCTTTCAACATCGGCAAGCCGTCCTGCGCAAGCACGTAGGCGTGCAACAGGTTGACGCTCATGCTCGCCTGAAAGCGTTCTGGCGACCCGTTCTCCAACCCCACGCCGTCATTCACGCCCGCATTATTCACCAGCGCGTCCAGGCGCTCATACACGCGCTCCACATGCCGTACAGCTTCGTGGCATTGCTCGATGTCAGCCAGCTCTGCTTCGATCAACTCGCAAGGCAGGCCATTGTTCCGCACCTCTTCCATGAACGCGGACACACCCGTCGAAATCCGGCTGAGGACTACCGCGATGCCGCCTTCGGCAAGCCAAGCCTGCGTAATCGCCGCACCGATGCCGGATGCCCCGCCGGTAATCAGCAGTACGCGGTCCTTCAAGCCTAAATCCATGGGAGACTCTCCTCAGCGCAATGTCGTGAACCCGCCGTCGATCAGGACATCGCTGCCCGTGATAAAGCTCGCATCCTCCGAGCACAGGTACAGTGCCAGTCTGCCAATCTCCTCGGGCGTCCCCATGCGGCCGATGGGTTGAGCCGCCGCAAGCGTCTGCATCATCTCCGCTTCCCGCCCCGGGTAATTGTTCGCCAGGAATCCATCCACAAATGGTGTGTGGATGCGCGCCGGAGAAATGCAATTGCAACGGATGCCCAGAGGCAGGCAGTCTTTTGCCGCCGAGAGAGTCATCGCAAGGACTGCGCCCTTCGTCATCGAGTAGGCGAAGCGCTCCTTGATGCCGGACGTCGCCGCAATCGATGCCATGTTCAGCACAACCCCGCCACGGTGTGCGGACATCCGCGTGAGAGCGGCCTGCATACAAAGGTATGTCCCTCGCACATTCACCTGAAACAGCCGGTCAAAATCAGCAGGCGATGTGTCCAACACCGTGCCGATGTGAGCAATACCGGCACTGTTCACCAGGATGTCGAGTCCACGTTCGCCGAGGCTTGCAAACGCCCCAGCGACGTTCGCCTCGTCCGCGACATTACATGCAAGCGCTCTGCAAGCCGCTCCCGTGTGCGAGACAATCTCCGCGGTCACGGCTTGCAACGCGGGCAGTTGCAGGTCCAGCAGTACAAGCTGCGCACCGGCAGCTGCCAGTTCACGTGCGACAGCTCGACCAATGCCGCTTGCCGCTCCGGTTACAACCGCCAGCTTGCCCCGTAAGTCCTGCACGCTCACTCCACACCCCTATGTCTTAGCCAACAGATTGCCAGTAGGCTCCATGCGGAAAGGCGTACTCCAGCAGTGACTCCGCCCTGATTTCAATGCTGTAGCCGGGTTCCTTCGGCAGCATATAGCGTCCGCGCTCGATGCGCACCGGCGTGACGAAGTGCTCATGCAGGTGGTCCACATACTCAACCACGCGATCTTGAAGCGAGGCCGAAGCGTAGATGAAATCGAACGCCGAAAAGTGCTGCACGTATTCGCACAGCCCCACACCACCAGCGTGCGGACACACGGGAACCCCAAACTTGGCGGCCATCAGGATGATCGCCAGATTCTCATTCACGCCCGCCACGCGGCAACTGTCGATCTGGCACACATCGATGGCTCCGGCCTGCAAAAGCTGCTTGAACATCACCTTGCTGTGGCAATGCTCACCGGTTGCGATGCGCACGCCAGTCTCGCGCCGGATTCGCGCATGGCCCAGAATGTCATCGGGACTGGTCGGCTCCTCCATCCACCATGGGTCCAGTGGTGCAAGCTGCCGGATACGCGCAATGGCCTCGTTCACGCCCCACTTCTGGTTGGCGTCCAGCATCAGCCGGTTTCCTGAGCCAATCTCCTCGCGCACCAGCAACCCGCGCCGCAGGTCGTCCTCTGGCGTGCCGCCTACCTTCAGCTTGAAGTGCGTCCATCCTTCGCGCAGCGCCTCCTGACTCAAGCGCGCAATCTTGTCATCGCTGAAGCCGAACCAACCCACCGACGTGGTGTACGCAGGCAGGCCGCTCTTGAGCAAAAAAGCAACGCGCTCACTGCAAGAGCCTGCATTGCGCCGTAAGATTGCCAATGCCTCTTCCGGCGGCAAGGCATCGTCGATGTACGTGAAGTCGATCAAGGAAACGATCTGCTCGGGGCTCATGTCACCGAGCAGCTGCCACACAGGCTTGCCCTCAACTCTGGCCCACAAGTCCCAGACCGCGTTAATCAGCGCAGCAGCTGCAAGCTGGATCACGCCCTTGTCCGGTCCAAGCCAGCGAAACTGCGTATCGCCGCTCAGTTCACGCGTAAATGCTGCCATGTGCCCGGTAATCTCATCCAGCGTGCGACCGATGACGAAGCGCGCCAGATACTCGATGGCAAGCACACACAACTCCGTACCCCGGCCCAGCGTGAAGGTCAGCCCGTGTCCCTCGACGCCGGCATCGGTCTCCAGAACACAATACGCGGCGGAGTAATCCGGATCCTTGTTCACTGCATCGGAGCCAATGTGAAAGCGGGAGGTCGGAAACCGCAGGTCAACTAAGCGCACACGCAAGATTCTTGAATTCGAGAGATCGCCCATACTGAATCGTTAGCCCGCGCCTTCCGCGACCGTACAGTTCCGCAGCTCACCAAATCCTGCGATGGTAATAACCATTTCTTCACCCGGCTTGAGCCAGCGCTGTGGCTTGCGTCCCATTCCCACGCCCTCCGGCGTTCCCGTGGAAATGATGTCGCCCGCTTCCAACGGCGTACACGCCGAGATGTGTTCAATCAGTTGTGGAATTCGAAAGATCAAATCGCGCGTGTTGGCCTGCTGCATCACCTCCCCATTCAAGGTCAAACGGATGTCGAGCGCGTGAGGATCGGAAACATCATTCGCCGTTACCAACGCCGGGCCCAGCGGGCAGAACGTCGGAAAGCTCTTGCCCAAGGTCCACTGCGACGTGGCCAGCTGCACGTCACGCGCGCTCACATCGTTCAGGATGGTGTAGCCGAAAACATGGTCCCGCCAGTCCGCTGCCGCGATGCGGTAGCCAGGTTTACCAATCACGACGGCAAGCTCTGCCTCGAAGTCAGGCTGCGTGCTGGTCGGTGGCAGAACTACATTGTGACCAGTTCCGATGACGGAAGTGGACAACTTCATAAAGACAGTAGGCACCTTCTGCACTGCCATCTGCGACTCCGCCGCATGGCTCGCATAGTTCAAACCGATGCAGAAGATGCGCGGCGGGTTGGGGACAGGCGCAAGGAAGTTGACCGCGCTCTCTAAGACTCCTGATGCTGAAGCAATTGCCTCCCGTGCAGCCTGCAGTGCGCGCTCTCCTGCCGTGATCACATCGAGCATCTCCGTCAATCCGTGCCCGGCCAACGAGAAGATCTGTCCACCAGACAGGACTCCCACCTCTGCCTCCGCATTCATCCGCGTATACGTCACAAATTTCATCTGCTCAACTTCACCTCAACGTCTTTTGCGCCCGCCGGCCACGAACCGTACGCAATGCACTTAGCGTCTTTCGCGTTCGCTCTCACAGCTGTCTTACGGCTGAGGCAGACCTAACGGCCAACAGCCTCGCGCGCTCGTCGCCCTAAACATTTTGCGTCATCATCATGACCCGGCGTTCCCGCACTGTCATGTACAAACTGAAAAGGAGCACAAAGCCGTAACAGTAAAGCGGAAGCTGGTAGGCCGCGGCAGTACTGCCGCGTTGCTCCGCGACCCATCCCATCAGCGGCGTCAACACACCGCCCCCGATGATCATCATCACCAGCAGCGATGCCGCAATCTTTGTGTCGGCAGCCAATCCCTTCAATCCCAGCGCAAAGATCGTGGGATACATGATCGACATGAAGAAGCTGGTTGCGAAGACAGCAGCTAACCCCGCTACTCCGGGCGAAAAGAGACTCACCAGCAGCAAGGCCACATTGATCCCGGCGTACAGCGCCATCAGCTTGCTGGGCAGCACACGCAGCATGATCTGAGCGGAGACGAACCTTCCCACGCAGAAGGCGATCAACGTACCCGTGAGCAGCAGCGCCGCGCTGCGTTCCGGTGTGTGGGTGTACTCCTGCGCATATTGGATGAAGTAACTCCACGTGCCCACCTGCGCACCTACGTAGAGGAACTGCGCTGGGAGCGCCATCAGGAAGTGAGGTTTGCGCAGCAGCGAGCGCCAGTCGCCCCTCGCCTCCGCCGCGTCTTCCCGTTCGGCAATGATTTCCGGAAAGCGTGTGACCGCCAGCAAGACCGCCCACACCAGCACCACGCACGCCAGCACCAGATAGGGCGCAACTACGCGCAGGGTCTCACGGTGCAGCAACGCCGCGTACGTGCCAGCCGTCTGCATCGATGCGATCTCCGCACGCGTCGGTTCGACACCGGAGAAGATAAAGCGCGAGCCGATAAACACGCCCAGCACCGACCCAATAGGATTAAACGCCTGCGCTATGTTCAGCCGCCGTTCAGAAGTCGCCGCAGGGCCAAGCTGGGCCACGAACGGGTTTGCCGCGGTCTCCAGGAACGTGAGGCCTGCCGCGACCACAAACCACGCACCTAGAAAGAAGCTGTACCGGCACGCGTTCGCAGCCGGCAGGAACAGAAGACATCCTCCCGCAAACAGCCCAAGCCCGGACAGAAAACCCGCTTTGTACCCGGCCTTGCGCATCAGCAGCCCGGCCGGCAGGGCCATCAGAAAGTACCCGAGATAAAAGGCCGATTGCACCAGGCCCGCTTGGAACCGGCTGATCGCGAACGACTTCATAAATTGCCGGATCAGGATGTCATTCAGATTGTTCGGGATACCCCATAGAAAGAAAAGCCCACTGATCAGCAAAAAGATGCGCAAGGTGCCTGGTGGCAGCAGGGGCCGCTCTACCCCATCGCCGGAAACAACGCCCGTGGATGGTGCGATCATGCTCACCGCGTCTCCCATTCGTCTGCGCCTTGTTCCTGGAGCCGGTAGACCCGCGATGCCGTACCACCGAGGATCGCCGCACCTTCCGACGAGCTCAAGTGGGCAGTCCAGGATTCAACGGTGCGCCACCATTCCCCGTACTCGCAGCCGAGCGTTAGCACCGGCCAGTCGCTTCCAATCATCAGCCGCTCCGGCCCGAACGCTTCCAGCACCACATCAACGTACGGCGTCAACTGCTCCGCTGTCCAGTGCGCCGGATCAGCTTCCGTTACCATGCCGGATAACTTGCACGCGACATTCGGCCGCTTGCCAAGATCTCGGGTCTGAGCGGCCCAAGGCTCGATTTCACCTGACCCGATCGGCGGCTTGCCCAGATGGTCCAGCACAAACACTTGATCTGGGTGCCGGTCGACAAACCGGATCGCCTCCGGCAACTGATGCCACAAAATCAGAATGTCATAGACCAGACCGGTTCCAAGCAGGTGCCGGACACCGGCGTTGAAGGCAGCGCCATCCAGGAATCCAACAGCCTCAGCCTGCACCACATGCCGCAACCCCTTCAGCGCAGGATCAACCGCAACCTCGTTCAGCAGAGAAGGGAACTCCTTCGTAGCAATCGGCAACCATCCCACCACACCCCCAATGGGCGAACCCTCGCGACTCAAGGACAGCAGCCAACGCGTCTCCTCTACGCTCTGGCGCGCCTGAACAGCCACTGTCCTCTCCACACCGGTAACTCCGAGCAGCGGTGCAAGCTCATCTAGGAGAAAGTCTCGCCGTAGCACCCGCATCCCATCGTCAATCCAACCATATTCCTCAGGCGTGTATCGCCAGAGGTGATGGTGCGCATCGACACGGCCCGTCACACGGTTCGTTGTCAAACGTGTACCCCTCCGAAGGCCCTGATAGAGCACGTATCATACAGGTCCATGCAGCGCTTCTGCCTTACACTCAATCTGTACCCCGACCCAGCGCTCATCGCCGAATACATCGAGCGGCATCGTGCTGTCTGGCCGGAAGTCCTCCACTCATTACGTGACGCAGGTGTGCTCGACATGCAGATTTTCCAGCATGACACCGCGCTTTTCATGATCATGGACACCACCGATGACTTCACCGTCGAGCGCAAGGCGGCCATGGACCGCGCCAATCCCACGGTCATGCGCTGGGAACGGGAGATGGCGAAGTACCAGGCAGCCGACCCGGAAGCAGACGCGAGCGGCCGCTGGCAGCGCATGACTGGCGTCTTCTTTCTGAACGGCACGGGTACCGCCAAGGAGGCATGAGTTGAAGAACCTTCGCAAGGCCCTGCGCGCCCGAGAGACCGTCTACGGCCAGTTCATCCTAGACCTTTTCTCGCCAGGTACCGGAGCCATGCTCGACGCCTGCGGTCTGGATTGGCTCCTCTTCGACATGGAACATGGCCGTTGCGACATCACGCTTTTGGCTGAAATGACCGCTTCGTGCCGCGGCCTGAACATCGTCCCGCTGGCACGTGTGCCGGACGTGTCCTACGTTCCGCTCTCCCGCGTGCTGGACGTGGGAGCGCGTGGCGTCATGGTGCCGCGCGTCGAAACCCGTGCGCAGGTCGAAGACATCGTCGCTCAGCTGAAGTACGCCCCCGCGGGGCGTCGCGGCGTAGCGGTCGGCGTTGCACACGATCTCTACCGCGCCGGTCCCGCGGAATTCTTCACCACCTGCAACGACGACATCACCGTCATCGTGCAGCTTGAAACTGTGAAAGGCTTCGAGAACCTCGACGCCATCCTCTCCGTGCCTGGCGTGGATGTCGCGTGGCTTGGCCTCTACGACCTTTCCGTCTCTCTCGGCGTGCCTACGCAATGGGATCATCCCAGCCTCCAGCACGCAACGGACAGGCTGGTCGAGTCCTGCAACCGGAACAACGTCGTTCCTGGCGTCATCGTCGCGTCCCCAGAGGATGCCGCCATTTGGAAGAGCAGGGGCTTCCGCATGATCAGCCTTGGCGTGGATATCAGTGTCTTCACCGGAGCGGTGCGGCGCTTCCGCGAAGGCATTGCCGGATGACGTTTTCGGCCATTCTGCGAAGCCGACGGAGACGTCGTGGAACCGCCTCAGCCTGATAAACTAGAGGCTTACAGGTACATAGCATTAATGAGCACTGAGACACAGAAATACACACGCAACAGCCCCTTCATGTCCACGATGCTGGTGAACTACGTCCTCACGGACAAGGACTCCGAGAAAGAAACACGTCATGTTGAACTCTCGCTGGATGAGGGCATGGTCTACACGCCAGGCGACGCCGTCGGCATTCTTCCAGAGAATCGTGACAGCGAGGTGGAAGACGTTCTGAAGGCGCTCAACTTTCCGGCCGGTCATAAAGTACTGGACTTCTTCAAAAAGGAAACCACGCTGGACGACGCCCTGCGTACCAAGCTGCACATTGGCAAGCTGACCCGAGGCTCCGTTAACAGCTATGCCAAGATTGCTCCTGAAGGCACGCCCGGTCTCGACTTCCTCAAAAGCCTTGCCGGACAGGACAACAAATCCAGGGCGGAAGAGTACGTGTACGGTCGCGAGTTCATTGATCTCGTGACGGAGCATCCCGGCGGCATCACTGACCCGCAGCAGCTTTTCACGGTTTTGCAGCGCCTGACGCCGCGCATGTATTCCATCGCGAGCTCGCAGGCAAAGTTCGGTGACGCGGTCCACACCACGGTGCGCGTCGTGCGCTACCACACGCACAATCGCGACCGGCAGGGTCTTTGTAGTGGCCACCTCGGCGAGCGGGCTCCCCAAGGCGCTTCGGTGCCGATCTTTCTGCATGCCAACGCGAACTTTCGTCTTCCGGACGACTCCACAACCCCCGTCATCATGGTCGGTCCAGGCACCGGTGTCGCACCGTTTCGCGCATTCCTGCAGCACAGGCAGGCGCACGGACACACCGGCGGCAACTGGCTTTTCTTCGGCGAACAGCGCAGCGCCTCAGACTTCCTCTACCGCGAAGAGTTCCAATCCATGCTGGACAATGGTACGCTCACCCGTCTGGACACCGCTTTCTCACGCGACCAGCAAAAGAAGGTCTACGTGCAGGACCGCATGAAGGAGCACGCCGCCGACCTCTTCTCATGGCTCGAACGGGGAGCGTACTTCTACATCTGCGGGGACGCCACCCGCATGGCGAAGGACGTGGAACAGACTCTGCTGGACACCATCGCCAACGGCAAAGACTGCAGTCCCGCACACGCGCAGGAATACCTGAACGACCTTAAAAAACAAAAGCGATACCAACTCGACGTCTATTAGAAGCGTGTTAGGCCCTGGTTCATCGATCCGCTGGACTGATGTCGCTTAAATGACGCCCTGGCTGCCACGGGCATCTGACCTCTACAAGAGGCGCGCATGGACGGCATAGCAATCCCATCGGAACAGGTTGTCTCAATGGACGTGGTCGCACCGGGTCTGAACGGCCTTCGCATAACGTTCGTGAACGTCTTCGGCGTCACACACCCGGACAGCTCGTGGACGCTGATCGACGCGGGCATACCCACCTCCGCACCCCTCATCCGGTCATGGGCCGAGAAGCATTTCGGCAAGCCGCCGATCGCACTCGTTCTGACGCACGGCCATTTCGATCACGTCGGGGCCGCCAAGTCGCTCGCGGAACAGTGGCAGATCCCAATCTACGCGCACCCGCTCGAATTTCCGTATCTCACCGGCAAGCAGTCCTATCCACCACCCAACTCCGGCGCGGGGGGAGGGATGATGGCACTGCTCTCCCCGCTCTACCCGAGAGATCCCATCGATTTGGGGGAGAGACTGCACGCCTTGCCGTCCGGCTCGACAGAGGCTCTTGCGGAATTGCCCGAAATGCCAGGGTGGCAGGTGTTGCACACCCCGGGTCATACCCCCGGGCACGTATCGTTCTATCGTCCGTACGACCGTACGCTTATTGTTGGCGACGCCTTCTGCAGCACAAAGCCGGAGTCGTTCTTCGAAGCCGCTCTCATGCAGCAGCCTGAACTGCACGGGCCACCAGCATACTTCACCTCAGACTGGACCGCCGCAAAGCACTCGGTCCTGCAACTGGCGCAACTGGAACCAGTCACGGTAGCGCTTGGCCACGGCAAGCCTCTCAGCGGACCAGCCGTTGCCGCCGAACTGCAGCAACTCGCGGCACGCTTTGACGAAGTGGCTCTCCCGGAGAATCAGCGCGTTACCTAGACCCGGTCCACATCCGCGCGCCAGTTCACAATCGCCTCCTTGATCTGCTTTCCGGTCAGTTTCTCGGCAACGGACCTCTGTACCAGCCCTGGAATCTCAGCATCGGATGCGAAACGCAGCGCAATCATCTGACGCATCGTCAGGTTCGACGGGTCGATGCCCATCCAGTGCAGCCGCACGTTCTCCTCCAGCCGGATCAGCCGGTCTTGGTTCCGAATCGCATAACGCCGCGCGGCAAGCCCCGCCGACATAGTCGACAATGCTAAGCCAGCCAGCAGCCAATGCAGCGGATTCGGCTGCCGCAGAACCCAAACGGCTGTCGCGGCAAACAGGGTCAGGTTTAGGACTCCAAGCGCCAGGAATTCTGTGTCCCGGCGCACGTGGTTCTTCAGATTCTGCTGCTGCATTCACTTGTTCTCCTGAATTCCTAAGTCTCGCACGTCACTGCATCATTGCTACGATCTAACTGTATGCCGCTTGCGAGACGCATAGGAATCCATCTCTCGACGAGCGGTGGCACGTGGACCGCCGTGCAGCGCGCGGTAGACTGCGGTGCCAACTGCTTCCAGATATTTTCGTCCTCGCCTCGCCAGTGGAAATTCACGCCGGTCAGCGCGGCCGACGCCGGCAAGATGTCGAGCCTGCGGGCGCGGCATGACATTGCACCCCTGGTGATCCATGCGTCGTACCTCATCAATCTTTGCTCCCAGTCGGAGGAGGTCCGTCGAAACTCCACGCTTGCCTTCCGAGGCGAAGTCGAACGCGCTCTTGCCCTGGGCGCGGACTTCCTTGTCTTCCATCCCGGTTCCTGGAAGGGCCTGACCCGGCCCGAAGCTCTTCGCCACGCCGCTGAAAATATTGAACGCGCCGTGTACGGTCTGCCATGCCAAAGCTCCAAACTTCGCATCTTGATTGAAAACACCGCGGGGAGCGAATTCTCCATGGGCGGCACGCTCGAACAAGTCGGGGATTTACTCTACCTGCTTGACCGGTGCGCCCCAGTCGATGTGTGTCTAGACACCTGTCACACCCATGTCGCGGGGTACGATCTCGTCACGCGCGAGGGCTACGAGGAGACCGTCACAGGGATCGGGCAAAGCTTTGGCACCGAACGGGTGAAACTGTGGCATTGCAACGACGCAAAGGCTGAACGTGGCAGCAGACTGGACCGGCACCAACACATTGGTGACGGCACTATCGGCCAGGCACCATTCCGGCGCCTGCTGCACGACCCGCGCTTCGCGCAAGCCGCGTTCATTGCGGAAACTCCAGTGGATGAGCCGTCTGATGTTCTCCGTAACGTGAGTGTGCTCAAGACTCTGGCAGCGATGTAACAGTATCGCGAACCGGCAATCTACGACCGCGGCTTGGTCCATACGTTCGCACAAAACGCGGTTCGCGTGCGAAAGCCTAGATCCCGGTACAGCTTCAGCGCGGGCGCATTAGCCTCCGTGACCGTTAACGTGATTGCGCGAACGCCCCGGGACGCAAGCTGGGTAGCGGCATACCGCAGCAGCATGCGGCCCAAACCATAGCCCCGCCGCCGGGGAGCAACACACAATTGCGTCAGGTGCGCCACATCCGTCTCCACGCGTGACACCAGCGCAACAGCCTCTAGTTGGCCGGACCGCTCGTCCCGCACGGCGAACGAGTTCTCCGCATCGAAAACCCCGCAGCCCGGGAAGCGCACGATGTTATGCAGAAATCGCAATGACCCCTGCACGCTGCGGTACTGGTCGTTGATGTGCGAGTCGCTATGACCCTCGTAGCAGCGATGAATCAGGTCACCCGCCGGCTGGTAATGCGTGGGCAACCAGCGTGTCAGCCGCAGATTGGACGGCAGTTGAAAGGAAGGTTCATCGGGCCGCTGCAGCAGGCTGTTCTCCGGGATCAGTTCACGCGGGTCTGGTACTTCAGCCTCGAGAAAGAGCCGCCGGTACGACGCAAATCCGCTCTCACGAAACGGTATTTGCAACGCGGTACTGTCCAGCAGCAACTGGGACTCCACGCGGTCCACACCCGGCGTGTGCTGCAGCATCGGCAGCAAATGGTGCAGCAACAGAATGTTGACCGCAAGCGGCTCGTGTCCAATCGCGAAGACGTCGCCAACCACCGCCTTCTGTGTCTCGTAGACAGAAAAACAGTATCCGCAGACGGTCTGGGTCACGTGGTCCAACGCAACAAAACCCGGCAGGATGCGGGAGTCCAGATAGGTCAGCAAAAGCTCAATCGACTGTGTATAGTCCCAGCGGAGGCGCTCTCGCCACAGACGCGCCTCTTCCGTCAGCAGCGGACGCAGATCGCGGCCGGTAAACAATCGAAGGTCGCGAATGTCATAGCGATCAAGCACGGGGAAGGATACTAACGAGAGCCTACCGCCTTCGTGAGGGGAAACGTGCGTGAAAGAGCAAGGGGAACCTGGATGATTGCTAGATCGAACGCCGCCGGGTCGAGTGCGTCACCGGAGTGCCGCGACCCGGTACACAGCTAGCCCTTGCCAATCGTCTATAAGGAGCCGCTCAAAGTGCCGGTTCCGAAGAAATTGCCCGAGCGCTTCCATGTCATCCGCTCGAATTACAAGGATGTGCTCCTCCGCAGGCACGCCGCTGATCACGGAGTTCTTCTCAGTGGCCGAGGCTTCCTGCACGTAATGCCGCAGCGGTTGCCCGCGATAAAAACACAGCCCGTAATCGGTATCGCGTCGTATGTGAAACGTCACCAGCAACGGTACATCGGGTGCCAGCGCCTTGATCTGGCGCGCTAACGGCCGGGCGGAGTAGTTTGCGTCCAGCAACCAGCCATTCGTATGCAGCAGGAAAAACAACAAACCCATCACCGGCAATAGCGTGAGCGAGCGTATCCACTTCAGCCCGAACCGTTTCACCAGCAGCACAATTGCGGTGCCGAACGCCACTGCAATCGTTGCAGCGATCCCCAGGGTGCGCGCTGGCGGAACGAAATGTTGGTAAATCATGTACTGCGGGCATAACAGCAGCACAAAGGTCAACAAGGCCGCGGCCGCGCCATGTGCGACCAGCAGTCCGGTGGATAGTCCGGTACGGCGAACGCGAAACAGGTAGTCGCCGGTCAGGATGGTGATAGGAGGAATCGCGGGTAGGATATATCCCGGCAACTTCGATCCGGAAAATGAAAAAAACACGACGGGGAAGAGCGCCCAGAGGACTAGGAACTCCGGAAAAGCATCGCCTGCCCGCGAATGACCCAGATAACGCACCGGGTGGTGCCGTACACGCCACTCCGCAGCCGCGATCTCCACGGAGTCCCATAGCGCGCGCACCGCCAGCACAGTCCACGGCATCAATGCCAGCAACAACACGATCACGTAAAAGAATGGGTTCTGGTGATGCTGGTACCGGCCAGTCGCAAACCGCTCCAAGTTCTGCTCCCAAAGAAAGAAGCGGTAGAACGTAGGGTTCCTGAGCTGTACTGCAATAAACCAGGGAAGAACAATCACGAGGAACAGGACAATGCCCGGCATCCAGAGCATCCGGCGCAGCACCAGCCACTCGCGTCTAAGTCCGACGAACAGCACGATAATGCTCAGGTAAAGCACGATGGCCACTGGCCCTTTTGCCAGCGTTGCCAGGGCACCGAAGAAGTACAGGTCGAACAGCCAGAACTTCTTGCCCGTCTCGTACCACGCGTACCAACCCAGCATCCCGATGCAGAACGGAGCAGCAAGCTGCATGTCAGTGGACGCACCACGCGCAAACGCAATCACCGCCGTGGCGGACGCGGTGATCAACGCCGCGTCCAGATGGCCTCCCGGCCTGAACCTTCGCATGTGAAGAAAAATCAAGAAAACCAGAGCATAGGCTCCCGTCGCGGAAGGCAGCCGTGCTACCCAGTCAGAAAACCCGAACTCCTTGTAGAAGCTCATCGTCCGCCAGTAATACAGTGCGGGCTTTTCTAGCCAGGGATGGCCGTAAAGGATTGGCGTGATCATACCGGCTTCGGCGCACTGGAAGGATGCACTCACATCCTCCAAACGCAGCGATCGAGGCAACACGCGTGCGTGCAGGCGGTGGCAAAGGTCCGAGTGCTGACGCAGCATCTCACCCGCAATCTGTGCATAGCGTGGCTCATCCGCGCCCACCAATCCAATGTCAGGGCTGGATACCACAACCTGTCCCAGCCGGAATGGGACCAGGCCGTAAAACAGCAGCAACGCGGTCACAACGCAGACAACGATAAACTCACGTACGGTGCAGGCCGCTTCAGAGTGAAGCCTTGCCTTCCAGGAGAACTTCCCGGGTGGAATCGGCGGATTGATGGAACCGGACGCCACCCGTTCGGGCTGTGTGTCGCTGCTCAAATCTGCGTAGCCGAACTGAGCCTATCAGACTTGTTCCGCGATCACCGGACCGGAGATGCCAGGTGGTGCGAGTTGCTGCAGCGCGGTGTGCCGCACTTCCTTCTCCATCTCTCGCAGAATGATCGACAGTGCAGCGTCCAGAGGTCCATTCAAAGTGCAGCCTGCTGCATTGCGATGCCCTCCTCCCCGGCACACACTTGCCACGCGTGAAACGTCGACGCTCGATTTCGAGCGCAATGAGGTGCGGTACCGCGTCGGCTCACCCGCGATCTCACGGAGAAACGCCGCTGCTTCCACGCCTGCAATCGCAATCAGGTAGTTAACCGTTCCCTCAGAATCTTCGTCCGTCGCGGAGAGCTCCTGAAGATCGGCTTGTGTGATGTAAGTCCACGCAATCGGCCCGTTGATGCGCACCCGGGATAGCGAAATGCCCAGCAGGTGGATGCGTGCCGCGGGAACCGAGTACAGGACGTCCCGCGCCACAGTATCCGCTTTCGCACCCAACTTGATGAGGGTGTGGGCAAGCGTAAATGTCTCGGCGGATGTGCCCGGGTAGGTAAACGATCCTGTGTCTGTCATAAGCGCGGTGTATAGGCACGTCGCCATCGCGGGCGTAACCTCTACCCGGGCCGCCAATGCTACGTCATACACCATGGCAGCGACCGCTGCCGCATCCGCATCGATCCAGTTCAAGGCTCCATAAGCCGTCCCGGTGTGGTGGTGGTCGATGTTGATGATGAACATCGCATCTAGACCGGCGATCCCGGTCCGCGCGGTCCCGTCGCACTCAAGAATAATTGCAGCGTCATACTTGCTGGCGTCGACCGCGCCCGCTGCTCGCACGAGAGCCACCCCGGGCAGTGTCCGGTAAACAGACGGAACAGTGTCCGCCAGCACCATGTCGACCGTCTTTCCCATGTGCATCAAAATGCCGCCCATGGCAAGCACCGAGCCCACGGCGTCGCCGTCAGGACGTGCATGAGATACCACAAGGAAACGTTCGCGCCTTTGCAGTTCCCGCAGAATCAGGCCCAGCGGAGACGCGTCCACATCTGTGACAGGTGGCAGCAACACATCGTCCGGAATCGATGCCAGCGGCAACGAAGACGTCATCGGAGACTGGCCATTTCTCCGGCTACTCCTCTTTCACGGTGCCGTTTGTCCCGCTTCTTCATGCGCGTCAGCAACGTATCCACCCGGGCGGTCATCTTTTCTGACCGGTCGATGTGGAAGGCAAGCTCCGGCAAATGGCGCACTCCCATTCGTTCCAGCAGATGCGCGCGGATATATCCGCGTGCTGCCATCAGCCCTTCGAGCGTGCGTTGTTCTTCCACTTCGTCTCCTGTGACAGCCACGTAAACATGCCCACTCTTGCCGCCGGGCTCCAGGGCAACCTGCGTCACGATCGTGGACCCGATCCGAGGGTCGGTCAACTCACCTTCAATGATCACCGAGATCTCCTCGCGCAGGGTCTCCTGCATGCGATGCCGGTGGTGTTCTCTTGCTCGATGTTCAGGCATGAAGTAGGCCTCTTTGACAGAACAGATTAACAGATCAGTGTGCGAGGGGAGTCTCACGACTGGCGTAACGTCGAACTTCGTCCTGATCGTCCCAAAGTGAAAGATCGTGCATCCCGGACCGGGAGGAACTGCGTATTGAGATGCAGACGGATCACGCGTGACGATCTCAGACAGTGGCTTTCGCAACCTGATCGAGGAGCATAGCTCCATGGTGTTCTCCGTGGCCTTGCGTCTGGTGGGGGAGCGCGGGCTGGCGGAAGAGATTGCGCAGGACGTGTTCCTGGAGTTGCACAAAGCCCTGCCTCGCCTGGAAACTACGGACCATATCCGTAACTGGCTGCGCCGTGTCGTGACACATCGCTCGACGGACGCGTTGCGCCGAAAGCGCGTCCGGCCGGAAGGGCAGTCCGAGCAGTGGGATGAGGGATATGACCGTCCGGCATCCGCGTTAGAAAACGGCTCCATGGAGGTCGCCATGGAACGCATGCTGCTTTCACTACCGCCGCAGCAGAGGACCGTTCTCGTGTTGCGCTACGGCGAGGACTTATCACCGGACGAGATCGCCCGCACGACAGGTGATCCTGTTGCAACGGTCAAGAGTAATCTCCAGCGTGGCCTGCAGATGCTGCGACGCAAGGGAGCGCTGGTATTGAAGGAGTATGTACGTGGATGAACTGACACCTCTCGAAGAACAACTATGCGAAAGTCTGCGTCACGTCAGCGCTCCAACGGGTTTCGCTGATCGCGTCATGGCGCGTGTGGAGGATCGTAATGGTGCTGGGGTCAGGACGCCCCGGCGTGTTCTCATGATGCCGTCCTGGCACGCAGGCTGGATGGCTGCGGCTGCGGCACTCATCTTTGCCGCCGGCGGTGCTGAAACGCTCCACGTACGCCGCCAGCAACAGGAACAGACGGCGGCTCAGGCGCAGATGGACCGTGCCATGCAGCTGACAAGTCACGCGATGAACGAAGTAAACACCGGCTTCGCGCGCAGCCCGGCGGGCCGGTACACAAAGCTGTGGAAAGACCAATAGGAGATCGACATGAAACCAGTAACGGCAACATGCACAATGGTGACCGCCCTGACGGTCTGCATGGCGGCAGCAACAGCGCAAGGAACCCCCGCACCCATCTTCCAGGCGGCAGCTGAACCAGCCGCCAGCATCGCCTCTTCCTTGGCGGACGACGCGCAGGTCAAAGACGATCTGCTCGAAGGGCTTGATCGCATCGGTGCCAATGCAAAAGAAAGGAACGAAGTCAATCTCGACAAGAACATGCTCGCTTTGGCGGGTGGCAAGAAAGGCGGCCGCTACGCCGACCTGTCTCAGAAGATGGACTTCATCACCGTCCGGAACTACGAATTCGCTACAAAGGGCCAGTACCAGAAGAGTGACCTGGATGGTCTGCGGCACCGGCTTGAGGGTGATGGGTGGTCCCATATTGTTCGCAATGAAGGCGATGGGGAGACCAATGACATTGTGGTTAAAGCAGACCGCGAAGGCTTCGTGAATGACATGGTCATCCTCAATGCCGAACCCAAGGAGGTCAATATCGTGCACCTGCGCGGACACTTCCGCATGGACGACCTGCAAGGTGCCATGGGTTCGGTCATGGGTGCCATGGGATCTGCGATGGGCAGCGTTGGAGGTGCTATCGGAGGCGCGGCGGGCGCTTCACACACACCGCCGCCTCCACCGCCGCCTCCACCCGCCGGGACCACAGACCCGGCATTGAAGAGGCGCTAAACCTCAATCCAGCATTTCCATCTGAGCGTCCAGCACGGCAGCTCCTAAGCCGCTAGCCAGACGGTAAACCGCCTCCTCTACCTCGCGTAACTGTCCCAGCAGGTAGTCGCGCGACCCGTGGATCGCAGCGACACCCAGCGTGGCCCGGTTCCAGAGGGACGCCTCATCCAGCTCCGCAACGGAGATATTGAACCCGTGGCGGAGCTTGTCCTTGATGGAGCGCACCACCTGCCGCCGGTCCTTTAACGACTGCGCGCCTTCAATCCCAAGCTCCACGGTGAGTGTGGCAACGGGCATGTCTTAAGCGGCGTGCGGCGGCGGTAGACGGTGGTCTGGCGAAACAGGCGAACCACCTGGTAAGGCAGCGGACTTCGACCGTCCGAACGAACCAAGCAGCGTCTGCAGAAGCACATACAGCACAGGGATAAAGAACAGATTCAGGATCGTGGACAGCAACATGCCACCCACAATCGCCGTGCCCACCGAATGCCGGCCCAGTGATCCAGCGCCGGTCGCAAAGTAAAGCGGCAAGACACCCAGGATGAACGCAAAGCTGGTCATCAGGATGGGGCGGAGACGGAGTTCTGCCGCCTGAATGGCCGCGTCAACGATGCTGGCACCCTTGCGCCGGATCTCCTCGGCGAACTCCACAATCAGGATCGAATTCTTCGCGGAAAGACCGATCAGCATTACCAGGCCAATCTGCACATACACATCATCGCTCAGGCCGCGCGCCGCAACCAGCGCCAACGCTCCCAGCACCGCAGTCGGCACGGCCAGCAGGATGATAAACGGCAGCGCAAAGCTCTCGTATTGTGCGGACAAGGTGAGATACACGACCAAAAGGCCTAGCCCGAAGATGATGACCGCCTTGCCGCCAGCTTCCACCTCCTCCAGCGCCAGTCCGGTCCAGGAAAACGTCATTCCCTGCAGCTTATGCCGGTCGAATGCCTTCTGCATCGCGTCCAGACCCTGGCCGGAGGAAAGGCCCGGTGCTTGTGAGCCATCAATCTCAGCCGCGCGGAAGATGTTGTAGTGGTTGATGACCTGTGGCCCGCTTGTCTCCACAATCGAAACCAAATTGTCCAGCGGCAGCATGTCACCGGCATTTGACCGCACATAGAACTGGCGCAGATCCTGCGTGTTGCGCCGAAACTGCTGGTCGGCCTGGATATACACACGGTACGAGCGGTTATTAAAGTCGAAGTCATTCACGTAGCTCGAACCCATGAAGGTGTTCAGCGCGGATGTGACCTGGCTCAGGTCCACCCCGATCGCCTTCGCCTTCTCGCGGTCGATGGTGACAAAGACCTGTGGGTCATTCGACCGGAATGTTGTATTCAGGCTGGTAAGGCCGGAGCCTGGGGTGAACCCCTCCGCCACCAGCTGGTGCGCGACTTTGTCGATGTCGCCAAAGGTGTTGCGCCCGCTGTCCTGCAGCTCAAATTGGAAACCGCCCACCGTCCCGACGCCTGCAATCGCGGGTGGTTCTGCCGCGAAAAGAATACCGCCGGGCACGCCAAACAGCCGGGGACCAAGACGGCCCACAATGGAGTGCGCATCATGCCCCGGTCCGCGCTTGGTACGCTCATCCACCGGCTTGAGCGGCACAAAGATAAGGCCGGAGTTGGGCGACGATCCACCCGACAGCGAAAAGCCCATGACGGAGAACGTAGCCGCCACGTCGTCATCCCGCCGCACCAGGTCCGTGCCGCGCTGCGCAACGTCCGTGGTGTACGCCAGCGACGCGCCGGGAGGTGTCTGCACAATGATGAGGAAGTAGCCCTGATCCTCCTGCGGGATGAATGCCGTGGGTACATGCGTATACATGTAATACGTGCCGCCCAAGGCCGACGCGAAGAGCAGCGCCATCGCGTACCGCCAGCGCACGAAGAAGGTTACAGCGACGGCATACCCCGCAATCAGGCGCTTAACGCCCGCCTCAAACCAGCCTACCGGGTACCCCAGCCACCGGTTTAGCGGGCCAAAGAAGCGCGGAAGCAACTGCTTGTCACGGTGCAGCAGAATCGCCGAAAGCGCAGGCGAAAGCGTCAGCGCGTTAAAGGCGGAGATTGCAATTGAGAACGCAATCGTCAAGGAAAACTGCTTGTACAGAATGCCTGTCGTGCCCGGGAAAAAACTCACCGGCACAAACACTGAAATCAGCACCAGCGAGGTCGCGATCACGGCGCTCGTCACCTCCGCCATGGCGATGCTGGTCGCCTGCATCGAATCGGGCACGCCCTCTTCAAGGTGACGTTGCACGTTCTCAATCACCACAATGGCGTCGTCGACCACGAGACCGGTCGCAAGCGTTATCCCGAAAAGCGTCAACGAGTTGATGGAGAAGCCAAAGATTTTGATGAACGCGAACGTGCCGATCAACGAGACAGGAATCGTTACCGCCGGGATGATCGTCGAACGCCAGTCCTGAAGGAACAGGAAAATGACCGCAATCACGATCACGATCGCTTCCACGATGGTTGTTTCCACCTCCCGGATGGAATCGCCAATGACCGTGGTGGTATCGACCGCGATAATGCCCTGCATGCCCGGCGGAAAGGACTTCTGCAACTCCGCCAGCACCGCGCGGCAGCGCTTGTCCACGTCCAGCGCATTCGCGTTTGAGAGCTGTTGCACGCCAACGCCGACCGCCTGTCCGGAGTTAGGACCATACGCAAACCGCAGATCGGTGTTGTAGTTTTCTGCGCCCAGTTCTGCGTGACCCACGTCCTTGAGCAAGACCAGCCCGCCAAACGTGCTGCTGTTCTTCAGAATGATGTTGTCGAACTCGCGAGGATCGGTGAGGCGGCCCACCACCCGCACCGCCATTTGATAACTCTGGCCTTTGTCGGACGGCGGCTGGCCCAGCTGGCCGGCGGCAACCTCGACGTTCTGCTCGCTTAGTGCGCTTGTGACATCCAGCGCCGTCAGCTTTCGGGCGGCCAGCCGTGCGGGATCCAGCCAGATCCGCATGGCGTATTTCCGCTCGCCAAAAATGACCACATCACCAACGCCCGGCACACGCTTCAGCGCGTCCTTGACGTACACATCCAGGTAGTTGGAGATGAAGCTGTCGGACAGGCTGTGGTCGGGCGAAAGGAAGCCCGCCGCGAAGACGAAGTTGCTGTTCGCCTTGGTAATGCTGATACCCGTTGCGTTCACCACGGCAGGCAAGCGGCCCTGCGCTGTTGCCACACGATTCTGCACGTCCACGGCGGCAATCGAAAGATCGTACCCGGTCTGGAAGGTGATCGTGATGGCCGACGTGCCGTCATTCGAGCTGGTCGAGCTCATGTACCGCATACCTTCCACGCCGTTGATCGCCGTCTCCAGCGGAATGGTGACGGCGCTCTCCACGATCTGGGCGTTCGCGCCCACATAGTTGCAGGCGACGATGACCTGCGGCGGCGCAAGCTGCGGGTACAGCGATATGGGAATTGAAGGGATCGATACCGCTCCCGCCAGCACGATCAGCAGCGCGCATACCGTGGCGAAGATGGGACGTCGAATGAAAAACTCAACCATGAAATTGTTTCCTGGACCGGCGTCGTGGCGCGGCCATGGTGCATAGGATCGTTAATTGAGCGGTCGGACCGGCGCGCCCTCTTGCAGCAGCTGCAGCCCACTCACAATGACACGGTCGCTCGGTTTTAGCCCGCTCACGACCGGGTAGCTGTTTCCAGCCGGATCGCCCAGCGTCACGTTGGCCAGCTTCGCGATAAAGCCGTTACCCGCGGGTGCGGCCACATACACAAACGAGGCACCGCCGATCTTCGTTACCGCCAGCACCGGCACCGTCGGCGCGGACTTGGTACTCCACGTCACACGCGCATTCACAATCTGCTGGTTGCGAAGGTTTTCGCCAGCGGAGACCGGCGCCTTTGCCAGAATGCTCTGTGTCCCGTTATCCACCTGCGGCGAAACGAAGTAAATGGACGTCTTTGTCAGGAGATGACCGCCGCTGTCCAGCAGGTCGACCGGCAAGCCGTTGTGCACCAGCGAAGAGCGCTCCGTGGGCACATAGATGTAAGCCTCCAGGTCGCGGTCTTCATCCACCGTAGTCAGTACCGTCGTGGGCGACGCATAGTCCCCCTGGTGCACCGGGATGTCGCCCACGATGCCTGCGAACGGCGCGCGAATCTGGTAGTAGGCTAGCTCTTCGCGCTGCGTTCTTGTTGCGGCCACAGATGCGTTGTACGCACCCTGATTTGAGCCGAATGACTGGGTGGATAATTCATATGCCTGTTTTGAAATAACGCCCGCGTCGTACAAAGCCTTCTGGCGCGCCACATCGGCCTGGTTGTACTGATATTGCGACTTCTGCTGCAGCTCGGTAGCCGTGCTCTGGTCCACGGTGGCCTGCTGCTTCAAGGGGTCAATCTGCATCAGCAGTTGCCCCGCGCCAACCTTCTGTCCACTATGCACCAGGATGCGCGTAATCCGGCCGTCCACCTGCGGCTGTAGTGTCGTCGTACGGCGGCTCTTGATGGTAGCCACGTACGTGTCGCTCTCCGGCACGTTATTCATCGTGACCGGCTGCACCTGGACCGGCATGGGCGGCGGTGCTGCGGGCGCAGGAGCAGGCTTTGCGCAGCCCACAATGAACAGAAGGCTTCCTAGCGGGACGCGAAGCAACGCGTCCCTCAATCCAACGTGATTCTTGCGTGTCATCGATGCGGGCAATCAGGACTCCACTGATGCGCGGCAGAACGGCCACGAACCAGGTTCATATGCTTTGGTCTAAACACCAAGATGAATGTGCACGCCGTTTGGATGCGGTGAGTTGCGCGTAAACCGTCCGCGGGAACGCCATTTCAGTCCGCGCTGCCCGCAGTGTCAGACAGTTGCAACCTGGATCGGTGAACCCACCCCGTCGGGCAGCTTCCGCTCTCAACCACTGTGTGTCATTTTCCGCTGAACCAGAATGCGAAGCACACGAGACCGCTCAGGTCGCGAAGCCTGGCTTGATCGGATCGCGCGCCGATTGGATAGCCTTGCGGCCTTTGTGTTCCCTCTCTGGTATGCCGGTAGCGGCTTACGCCAGTGAATGAAGATATTTGTAATCTACCGCCGCGGCCTGCATCGCAGGCATCCGGCTGTAGGGGCCTTCTTGCTCCACGAAAATGTGTTGGATGCCGCCACCTTTCACACCGGCGAAGATCTCCTTGTAATCCACGACGCCCTGGCCGATCTCCATACCCTTGGGCCGCTCCGGTCCGCCAGTGCTTGCGCCCTTGGGATAGGGCAGGAAGTCCTTGATATGCAGCATTTTGATCCGTCCCGGGTACTGCTTCACGTAGTCCGCTGGCTTGTAGCCCGCAACCGTCATCCACCCGCAGTCGATTTCGAAGCTGACCAGCGCTGGATCGGTGTGGCTCAGCAGGTAGTCATAGCCCGGCTTCGCTCCATCCATCGCGAACTCCATGGTGTGATTGTGCGCGCAGAACTTCAACCCTGACTGCTTGGCAGCCGCACCAATTTGGTTCATGATCTCGGCCAGTTGCTTGAATTGATCTGGCGTCAGGGGCTTCAACATGCTCCCGCGGTCAATGTTCGGCAGCATCATCTGCGGCACCGATGAGGTCACGTACGTCACGCCCAGGGCATGTCCATCGTCGAACGCCGCATTCAGGTTATCCATTTTGAAGTTCAGGTGTGCGCTCGGGCACTTCACGCCGTTGTCGTCAAACACCTTGCGCAGCTCCGCCGCCGTCTTCAGCGAGCCAAATCCCGCCGTCTCCACTTCCTTGTAACCGATTGCCGCAATCTGCTTTACCGTGCCGGGAGCATCTTTCTGCATGTCCGCACCGACGACATACAACTGAATGCCGATGGGCAAGCCAAGAGGATTGGCCCACGCACGAAAGGGAAGCGCCGCGCTGGCGGCAACACCCACGGCTGCCATTGTGCTGCGGGAAAGAAACTGTCTGCGTGTCGTCGCGCTCATGCGGAACTCCTGATCTTTGACTGGACTGCGTCCCCGCCACTCTAGCGGCATTTAACCATCGCTGGCAAGCCGCTTCTTACTTGGCGTGAAACCGCAGGTCAGCAGTTACCCTGCCGCTCTTCGGAACCGTCACGGAAGCTGTCTGCGTCTCCAACCCCTCGTGCCACGCCGTTACCGTATACCTTCCCGGAGGCAGGCCGGACAAATCGAAGGAGCCATCCTCCTTGGTCACTGTAAAGAACGGATTATCGACCACACCGATCCATGCGTGCATCCAGTCGTGAATATTGCATTTCACTGGAATCATAATTTCCGGCTTGCTGAACGTCCGGTGCATCGGCGGATCACCCGGCCCTTGGCTGTGGTTCCACTCGTTGTTCACATGCGCCATGGGGTGTATGTTGTGCGTGACCGGGTCGGAGTTGATGATGTTGACGGTCTGCCCTGCCTGCACGCCGAGCACGCGAGGCCGGAACCAGCATCCTCGCTGATCGATGGCCGCCGGCTCCTTCGGCACCTGGAACTTGTACTTCTCCAACCCCTTGGACACGTACACAAATGTATTGACCAGCGAACCGTTCGGCCCGGCGACAAGCGACTCGTCATACGCCTTACCGCCATGCGCCTTCACGCACGCCGGGTCGCTGCTCATGTCGATCGCAGCCGGTCTCGGCTTGGGACCGTCATACGTCACTCTGCCCGTCACTGATCCAGCCGTCGCCGGATCAGGATGGAACCAGTTATAGTCGGCAATGACGATGTCCGGTTCCTTGTTCTTCGTGCATCCGGTGAAAGCCATACAAAGGCAAAGCGGGGCGGCGGCTCGGAACAGAAGATTCATGGATGAGTCCCTTCCGGAGGACCAGCATTGGTTGGCAGATCACCCGTCAATGATTGCAGAAACTCTACAAGGTCCGCGCGGTCCTGCGCCGAAAGGTGAATCTTCTTCATCTCCGGGTCTAAATACGGATTGCTGTTACCGCCGCCCGCATAGAAGTCCACAACGTCACTCAGTGTCTGCAAACTGCCATCATGCATGTATGGCGCCGTCTTCGCCACATTGCGCAGCGTCGCCGTCTTAAAGGAACCGGTGTCGGTCGCGACGCGCGTCTCGTGAAAGCGCCCAACATCGCTGAAGTCGCCAGCATCGTTGACGCCCGCGCCAATATTGTGGAATCTTCCATCGGTAAACAGCGCAAAGTTCGCGTTAACGCTGTGACAAGCCGCACAGTTCCCGCGCGCCTGGTCCAGAAACACCGCCAGACCGCGCGCCTGCGCCTGCGTCAGAGCGGTCCTGTCGCCGCCATACTGGTAACGGTCGAAGGGAGAGTCGCCGCTCAGCAGCGTTCGCTCAAAGCTCGCCAGAGCAGCTTCCACCCGTTCAATCGTCACGTCTTCCGTGCCAAACGCCTGCTTGAACAGGACGCGGTACCCTGGATCCTCGCCCAGCCGCGCAACATCCGCCGCGTGCGACTGGCTCATCTCCTTCGGATCGGCGATGGGGAAGGCGGCCTGTTTTTCCAGCGTGATCGCGCGCCCGTCCCAGAACTGGAAAGGCATGTACGCCGCATTCAGCACAGTGGGCGCATTGCGCGTGCCCAGCGCACCCCGCACCCCGCTGCTGACATTGCGGCCATCGGTAAAGTAATCACGAGGATCATGGCACGAGGCGCACGAGAGCGTGTTGTCCACGGAAACACGGCGATCATAGAAAAGCTTGCGTCCCAGCGCAATCGTTTCCAGCGTCGGCGGATTGTCCTTCGGCAAGGGCAGCGGCGGCAATCCAAGCGGAATAGCGATCTTGACTTCACCGCCGAGCGGCCTCGCATCGACCTGACGCTTACACCCAGAGAGAAGGCCGGCAAGAGCCAGCAGAACAGCACCGGCCGCGCTAAAAAGGCTGAACCGGCTTGCCAAGCAAAGCATACGTATTCGATGCGCGACGCAAGGCAACGTAAGCAGACCGGACTGCTCTTGTCTAGGCCGTCTTGCCCAGCCACTTAGAGAAGTAAAACGTCATCGGCGTCGAGCCGGTATTGCGGATCCCGTGCAGGACCTCCGCCGCGCAGTACATCACCGCGCCCGGCGCAACCTGTGTCACGGCACCGTCCACCTCGATCTCACCCGTGCCGTCGGCTACGGTCATGAACTCTTCTTCCGGATGCCGGTGCGGCGGGTGCGGACTTGCGCCCGGCGCCAGCACGGCCATGCCCATGCACATGGTAGCCAACTGGTCCGTTGGTCCGTTGTAGTGAACAAATGCAGTGACTCCGGGCGCTTCGCCCGGCGCGGCGCTCAACGACTCCCGCAGAACCACGCCGTCTGCCAGCTTCGGCGCACCCATGGACGTCTCGATGTGTGTTACGCCGTCAGACATCGGCAGCTATCTCCGTGGATCGTACAGTGCCCAAAGCAGTACCCATCCGATCCCAAACAAGATCACCAGCGGTTGCCAGTAGCGGTCAATGATGGGCTGCGGTGCGCGCGACGACTCCATAAGGCTCTCCTGTACATTCGATTGCAAGGCCAGGCCCAAATGCAACTGGCGGAGGGAGAGGGATTCGAACCCCCGTTGGACTCTCGCCCAAAGCGGTTTTCAAGACCGCCTGTTTCAACCACTCACACATCCCTCCGCGGGGTGCGGCTTGCCCCTATCGTAACAGCACACACTCCTGCATCGGCGTTCGTTGAAGCGCGTCTAACCTCCCGGAGTAGCATGGGCTAATGGCGGTAACGGCACAGTCATCCAGCACCTTTGAAAGTACACTGCGCTCGGCCAAGACCAGCATGGTCTTCTCTGAAACCCTGAGCCTGGCGATGGACAGCTTTCGTGCCAGCAAGGTCCGCTTTCTGCTGACCATGGTGGGCATGATCATCGGCTCGGCCTCCATCGTTCTGGTCGTCACCGTCGGCCTTACCGGACGGCAGTATGCTCTAACCACGTTGAGCAACATCGGCCCCAATATGGTGGAAATGCAGTACAGCGGCGGTGCCACTGTGGGTCCGGACGGCTCTCAAACGCCTGATTACATGACAAAGGAAGACGAAACGGCAGTGCTCAGCCAGGTACCCGGCATTGCCTTCAGTTCGCCCATGCTGGAATTTCACGCACCCGTCAGCACGGGAGGCGGCCGCACCAAAGACGTCATGATGCTCGGCGTTTCCCCCCGCTACAAGGACGTGCGCAATCTTGCCGTCATCAGCGGGCGCTTCTTCGACGATCAGGACGCACTCTCGCATGAGAAAGTCGGCATGATCGTCGAGGCCCTTGCCAAAGAGCTCTTCGGTTCCGATCAGGCAGCCGTGGGCAAGGTCCTCAACATGAATGGCATCCCCATTCAGTTGATCGGGACCTTCAAGCTCCGCGTTGATCTCTTCGGCCAGTCCGAAATCAGCGACCAGACTGTCCTCGTCCCGTATCCCGTCGCCCGCTACTTCACCGGCACCGATACCGTCAAGGAAATCTTCTTTACCATGAAGAACCCCGAGGATGTGCCGCGCGCATCGACGCGCATCCTCGACCTGATCCGCTCACGGCACCGGAAGACGAGCAACTACAACGCCTTCACCATGGTCGCCATCCTCGACACCATGGCCAAGGTAGCCGACGCACTAACCTATGTCCTTATCGCCGCCGCGCTGATCACCCTGGTCGTCTCCGGAGTCGGCATCATGAACAGCATGTTAGCCAACGTGACGGCACGCATCCGCGAAATCGGCATTCGCAAGGCACTCGGAGCCACCCGCCGCGAAGTACGCCTGCAGTTCCTTACTGAGGCAGTTTTCCTCTCCCTGAGCGGCGGAGTGGTCGGAACGCTTCTGGGTCTGGCGGTGCCCATCAGCATCAATCTGCTGACCCCGGTGCACATCCCCATGTCGTGGCTCTCAGCAGTTGTCGCCTTGCTCACCAGCGTTCTCGTCGGCGTGGTGTTTGGGACGCTGCCCGCCAACCGTGCCGCCGCGCTCGATCCCGTGGAAACTCTCAAGTACGAGTAGTCGTGCAGGATGGTGCGGCTTTCCATACTATTGCAGCGGCGGACACTTGCAGCCAAGCGCCCGTATCTGACGGGCAAGGCCCGCGATCGTGGTGCCAAGCCGCGTTTTTACCGGGCCGGGTGGCAGTTCGCTCCAGACTTCAATGTCTTCGTCATAGCGTTGGCAAAGCTCAGCGCACGCGCCGGACGCTTGTGGATACTCGTGACCATGTTTCTCAAGGAATTCTTCCGGTGAGAGAGCGGGCATATTGACTCGATTCCGAACCAGCACCACAACGGCGGGATGGCTCTGTGGTAAAGCGGTCAAGCGTAACAACCAACACACCTTCGCGCAAGGAAAAAATGCGAGCCGCCACAATGCCTGCGCGGGTTGCCCCTAAACGAACGCGGCAGGAAACTTATGAAGCCGGTGCTAGCCTTAAAGAGATGAAGATAGGTGTTCTCGTCTTTCCCGGATCGAACTGCGACCATGACACCTTC
>CAXUBG010000004.1:29844-36748 GCA_964249285.1 uncultured Terriglobus sp.
CATGTCATTGCCGCCGTCGCGCAGCAGCCGGCCGTATTCCTCTGGCACGCGTCGGAAGACCTCCAAAATTGCGACGCCATTCTTGTTCCCGGGGGCTTCGCCTATGGCGACTATCTCCGCACGGGAGCGCTGGCCCGGTTCGCGCCCGTAATGTCCGCCGTAAAAAGGTTTGCCGCGGCAGGCGGCCCTGTCATGGGCATCTGCAACGGCTTTCAAATCCTCTGTGAGGCCGGCCTGCTGCCGGGCGCGCTCATGCGCAACGCCGGCCTCCGGTATCTCTGCAAGCAAATTCATCTGCGCACCGAAACCGCTGATTCCCCCTTTACTAACACACTGACACGCGGCGAAGTGCTGCGCATGCCCATCGGCCACATGGAAGGGAATTACTTCTGCGACGCCCCCACGCTGGCCGAGCTCAATCGCGACGGCCGAATTGTATTTCGCTACTGCACCGCTGCCGGTGCGGTCACGCCGGAGGCAAACCCAAATGGATCGCTCGGCAACATCGCCGGCATCCTTAGCGAAGGCCGCAACGTGCTCGGCATGATGCCGCACCCTGACCGTTCCAGCGAAGCCTTGCTTGGCTCGGCAGACGGATTCAGGCTCTTTCAGTCGCTCATCTCCACGTTGGATCGCCAGAGCGATGCGGCAGCGGCATGATCGACATCCACCATCACCTTCTGCCCGGTATTGACGACGGATCAAGAGACCTCGAAAACTCCGTCGCCATGGTGCGGATGGCAGTTGATGATGGCATCACACACATCGCAGCCACGCCCCACGCCAACCACACCTTTAACTACAGCCGCGACCGCAACGAAGCTCTCTTGCAGCAGGTTCGCGAAGCGCTTCCGCAAGACACAGCCGCGAGGGTCACACTCGGACTTGGCTGCGATTTCCACCTGAACTTTGAAAACA
This sequence comes from uncultured Terriglobus sp., assembly GCA_964249285.1. Taxonomy (GTDB): domain Bacteria; phylum Acidobacteriota; class Terriglobia; order Terriglobales; family Acidobacteriaceae; genus Terriglobus. The sequence continues at coordinate 30,763 of CAXUBG010000004.1, forward strand.
TCGAAGACGCACACCTTCATCGCCAGCGCTACACGATTAACGAGACCGAGTACCTGCTGATCGAGCTGCCGGACTTCAACATCCCGGTGAATTTAGAGGATGTTTTGTACCGGATGCGCGTCGACGGTCTCACGCCCATCCTGACCCATCCTGAGCGCAATGCTACCCTGCAGCGCAGGCCGGAACTGCTGCAGACCTGGATCGAGAACGGCCTGCTCGTGCAGATCACAGCCGGTTCGGTCACCGGCAACTTTGGCAGCAAGGCCGAATCCATGGCATGGAGGCTCTTGCGCTCCGGCGCCGTGCACTTCCTTGCCACGGACGCGCACGACCTCGTCCGCCGCCCGCCACAGATGAGCGCCGCGCGGCAGCTCCTGACTAAGAAACTCGGCGACGGAACCGCGGACCTGCTTCCAGTTGCGAATCCGCTTGCGGTCTTCGAGGGCCGCTCTCTCCCCCCGCAACTCTCGCCCGGCACAAACGAGCATGATGCCGCCGAACAGCCCTTCTGGAAGCGGCTCTTCGGTGGTTCCTGACGCGATACATGAATCAGGACTGAACCCGTCCGAGATGCGCTACCATCTAAACAGTGACCCGTGCGACCGTGCGGGAGATGAGAGCGGAACGTGCATCTTGCGGAACTTCAACGCGGCGAACGGGCAACGGTGGTTGGCGTTGCGCAGGGGGAGGCATTTTGCCAACTCTGTTCGCTCGGCCTGAACTCCGGTGCGGAAGTGGAGATCGTCCGCAGGCTTTCCCGCAAGTCAGTGCTTATCGTTCGCGTCGACGGGTCGGATATCGCGCTGCGTGGGGAAACTGCTGAAACTGTGAAGATCAAGCCGGAGCATACCCGGTGAGCACTGTCGCCATCACCTCTGCGCCATCCAACACAGCCCCGGCCACGCCAGCCCGCGCGGAGGTGCAGGGCAGCAGCAAAGGCTTTCAAACCATCGGTCTCATCGGTCCACCCAACGTCGGCAAGACCACGCTCTTCAACCGCCTGACTGGAATGCGCCAGAAGGTGAGCAACTACGCTGGCGTGACCGTCGAGCATCGCAGCGGCCGCATCAAGTCCGGCCAGACGGTCGTTGACCTTCCTGGTGTCTGGAGCCTCACGCCTGAGTCTGAAGACCAGCGCATCGCGGTGGCCGTATTGCATGGCAGGCAGCCTTCCGTTCCCCGGCTGGACGCTGTGTTGCTGGTGGTAGACGGCACCCAACTGCAGCGCTACACCACCTTGATCGCGGAGGTTCTGGCCTGCGGCTTGCCCACGCTCATGCTGATCAACATGGCCGACGAGTTAGCCGCACGCAACGGCTATATCGATCCGCTTGCCGTTGCTCGTGATTTCGGCACGCCCACGGCCCTCATCAGCGCCGCGCGCGGCACCGGCATGGACGCGATCCACAACTTCCTGAGCGGCCAACACGGTGCGGCGCAGATTCTGCCGGTGCTACAGGCGGGCGGTAACGCTGCCGCAGGTTGCGCTGTCGATTGCACCAGTCTTACGAAATCGGGATCCTACCGCCGGCCGCATCATTCGCGCTTCACGCGTGCCTTCGATCAATGGGCGCTGCATCCTGTTGCTGGCCCCATCCTGTGTGTGGTGTTCATCGCGGCCGCATTTCAAATCATGTTTCGCGCCGCGTACCCTGCTGGAACCGCTCTCAGCAACTGGTTGGGAAACGTAGGTATTTCGCTCGGCTCGCGCCTGCCGGATAATGTCCTGCGGCCCATCATCGTGGATGGCGTCTGGAATGGGCTCGCGTCCATTGTCGGTTTTCTACCGACGATTCTCTGCATGTTCCTTGTCATCACGATCCTGGAAGATTCCGGCTACATGGCCCGTGCCGCCGTGATCGCCGACCGCACCATGGGACGTGTCGGCCTGAACGGACGTTCCTTCCTGCCGCTGCTTTCCGCGTATGCCTGCGCAGTGCCGGCAATTATGGCGACACGCGCTATTCCCTCCAGACGAGACAGGCTCGCCACGATCCTGATCGCGCCGTTCATGACCTGTTCCGCGCGACTGCCCGTCTATGCGCTTCTGATTGCTGCATTCATCCCCGCGCGCAAAATCCTTGGCAACGCGCTGGGCCTGCAGGCCGTCACCATGATGCTGCTGTACGCGGCCGGCCTGCTGGCAGCGTTGCTTACCGCCAGTCTGCTGCACTCCAGCGTGCTCAAAGGCCGCGCCTCGCTCTTCGCCATCGAACTGCCGAACTACCGCCTGCCCCGCCTTCGTACCGTCGCATTGGCCATGCTTAACCGCAGCAAAGTCTTTCTGAAGCAGGTAGGCACGGTTATTCTTGTGCTGAACCTGATCATCTGGTTTCTCGCACACATGCCCTTCCACAACGGTCATCCCAGCGAAGTCGGTGCAAGTCTCTTGGCACACATTGGTGCCTGGATTGAGCCCGCGTTGAAGCCGCTGGGCCTGAACCGCACCGTGGGCATCTCGCTGCTCACCGCGTTCGTGGCGCGCGAGAGCGTCGTCAGCACGCTGGCTACGCTCTACGGTTCGGTCAACACCGGCACCGCACTCCGCGCGGAGGTGGGCCTGGCCGGTGCGTTGGCCCTGCTTGTGTTCTTCGCGCTCGCTATGCAGTGCACGGCCACACTCGCCGTCGTCCGGCGCGAGACCAACAGCATGAAGTGGCCGGTTATCCAGTTCGCCTACATGACGCTGCTCGCCTATGCTGCATCGTTCGTCACCTATCGTATCGCGCTTGCCCTGCACGTCTAGGCCTGTTCTCGCGGTGATGGAAGACTTGGTCCCAACGAAGCAGACGTGTCCATCGACGCCGGACGGACGTTACTTCGTCGTGAAAGGCCGGCTCTGGCGCTGTTCGAACCCCTCGCTTTCCGCTGAGGAGAGACGCCGTTGGACAGCTGCTTTGATGAAGGCGCGCCGGGACAAGGGTGCGGCCATCCGGGCGGGCGACCTGCAAGCGCGTGAGGCGGCGCGGCAACGGGTGGACGGCGCGAAGATCGCTCTCGGCGAACGCGGCGATCCCTGGTGGACGGACGGCGCAGCCGACTGGAACCGGCATCTTGTAAAGAACACACCATATGCTGAGTGGTTCCGGAACGTGGCGGCCGGCGACGAACCCTGAAGAACTGTTCAGAACGGGAATGAACAAAGTTTTTGCGCGAAAGCTGTCGTGTTTTATGGCGGACAGTCAGTGTTCCACGTGGAACATCACACGGGCGATGAGAAGGCCGCTGCCGGCGGCACATCGCCGGCCGTTGCGCGATCCGCCGTTCCAAGGGTGCAGGTGGACGTCAACCCTGGATTCAACCGGCTTGCGGCAGCGAGAGCCATGGCCTAGACTTGCAATGGCGTGGGCGGTTAGCTCAGTTGGTTAGAGCGCCTGCCTTACAAGCAGGATGTCGGGGGTTCGAGTCCCTCACTGCCCACCATTTCTCAGAACCTGCTCAAACTACGTGACCTCCGCGGAGATACTGAGCGCACGTGCCTTCCCTCAGCAAGTCTTCCATCTGCGGCAGCTTCTGACCTCATAACGCAGTGAAGAGATCAGCTTTCTAGAAGGTACGCGCAGCCGTCCAGGCGCAGTTTTCCTCAGGCGCACTCAAGTGTCTGGACACGGCGCGGCAAAGTGCGTATAGTTCGTTTCATTCATTACATGTTCACAGCCACTTAGGGCGCACAAACGGCATCTCGCGGTTTGCTGGCCTGTAAGGCGTCGTCGGGCGTTTCTGCTCAGTACCTGCGCACAGTGCAGGGCGCCATGCTGTTTCGAAATGCAGTTGCTTCACAGTTGCAAACCGAAGAACCCAAGCACCGATCCTGTTTGAGCGAGGTTTCCGCACGATGAAGATGCTGTACCGCCTGTTTGCCCTCCTTTGCCTCCCGTTGTTAGCGGCTGCACAACAGACTGGCTTATCAGGCAAGGTGACCGATGCGTCAGGTGCCGTGATCGCCGGTGCCACGGTGGATGTAAAGGAGGCTGGTGCCTCCACCTTCCACACGAAAAGCAACGGGGACGGCACGTGGCTGGTGCCATCGCTGAATGCTGGGGATTACACGGTGACGGTGACGGCTCCGGGTTTCTCCACCATGGAGACGAAGGTCAGCATGTTGGTCGGGCAGACGCCGGTGGTGGACAGCGTGCTGCCAGCCGCGGGGGGCGACACGCAGGTGGTCGTGACTGCGGAGGCGGTCGCGGTGGACACAACCTCATCCGCCGTCGCGGGAAACATTACGCCGAATGAGGTGCAGGGCACGCCCATTAACGGCCGCAACTACATGTCGCTGGCCACGCTCGTCCCTGGTGTGCGGATCAACGCTGTGACCAGCGATGTCCCAGTCGGGTCCGCGTCGGAATCGGGCAAGTTCCAAATCACGATGGACGGCTTGCAGGTGTCGCAGGATACCGCGGGATCAGGCTTCGGCCAACCTCGCTTCTCGCAGGATGCCGTTGCGCAATTCCAGATCATCACCAACCGCTTCGACGCCACGCTGGGCCGTTCCGCCGGAGTGTACGTCAACGCGCAATCTAAAAGCGGCACGGACACACTGCACGGTGGCCTGTTCGGATATTTTCGCAACTCCGCGCTGAACGCACCAGACCCGGTGACCAAGACCGTGCTGCCGTTCAGCGACCAGCAATTTGGCGGCACAGCCGGTGGTCCCATCCGCAAGGGTAAGTTGTGGTTCTTTGGCGGGTACGAAGGCGAGCGGCAGCCAAACACCGCCACGACGCAGTCGCCGGCAGCAAACTACGCTAACTTTACCCACGCGGTTCTGCTGCGTATCAATGAATACCTGGGACGCGGAGACTACCAAATCAACAGCAATAATCACATCCTTCTGCGCGGCGATGGATTTACTTATAAGAGCGATTACAACGGTGTGAGCGGCAACGCCGATCCCTCACGGGCGTACGCCGCGACACGAACAAGCTACGGCTTCGTGTCGGATTGGAACTCCACGCCCAGCACGCATGTGGTGAACGATCTACGCGTCGGGTACCACCACTTTGGCTGGCAGAACCTGCCCTATACAGCGTCCATCCAGATTACGCTGCCGCAGGTCGTCGTGGGCGGACCGTATAATTACCCGCAGATTTTCGCGCAGGATACCCAGCAATACCGGGACGACTTATTTTGGCTGAAAGGCAATCACACCTTGCGTGCCGGAGGCGAGTTTCTCTACACCCATCATGGCGGCTTCTTCCAGCAGAATGTGCGGGGCGCCTCCACCTGCACGGTTGGCACCGGTTTCAACTATGCGACAGCATTTCCCAACGGCACGTTAGACCCGTCCACTTGGAACCTCGCCTATATCTCCGGCCAATGCACTTCCAACACGTATGTGCAGGGTTTTGGGGACTTCACGGTAAACATCCCTCGCTCTATCCTGGGATTATGGGCGCAGGATGACTGGAAGGTGTCGCAGCGATTGACGCTGAATCTTGGCGTGCGCTTCGATGACGATCTGGGTGCATTTACCGGTGGGCCCAAGCTCACAAACGGGCTGCTGGCACCAACGTCGAATGACAACAATAACTTCGCTCCGCGGCTTGGCTTCAACTATGACGTAAAAGGCGATGGCAGGACGGCGATCCGCGGCGGTGGCGGCCTGTATTACGCGGATATTGCGGCGAACCAGATTATCGATCAGCAGATATTCAACGGCATTTCAACCATTCAGGCCTCAGTCTCGGGAGCTGGCGGAACGGTAAACCTGGCGAACCCCTTCAACGGCGGTAACCCGGCGACCAATCCCGCCGCCTACCTCCAGGCGGTCCAGCCGCTGGCGCAGAATGCGAAGGTGCCATACTCCGTCCAGCTATCGGTTGGTGTGCAGCGGCAGCTTCCAGCTAACACCATCATGACGGCGGACTTCGTGCACACGCGGGCGTACCAGGACTGGATACGCTTGCTGGGTAATTACCTGCAGGACCCGAGTAATCGGCTACTCAATCTGAATTGGACTGCCGCCATGATCGCCGCCACGCCG
>CAXUBG010000004.1:36758-43965 GCA_964249285.1 uncultured Terriglobus sp.
TCGTGTGCGCGCTGTGCCTGCCCGAGACGTTCCGGCGCCCGCCGCCTTGAACGCCGCCACGCCGCGCGTCTGCGGCAACGGTTCGGTAACGGTGGCCGCGCCAACCAGCTTTACAAGCACGGCAAAGCAGGTATGCAACCAGAGCTTTACCACCGTCAATCAGTTCTTCACGCCGTCCGGGGCGGGGTCCATCTACGACGCGCTGCAAGTGGGTATGCGCCACACGCAAGGCAATTTCAACGCGGCCTTGGCGTATACCTGGGGGCGGACGAAGAACTCCACTGAGGGACCTTTTTACTACCCCAACAAGCCCTTCTCTCGCGATATCAAGAGTGAATGGGCCAACGGCACGGACGACCAGCGCCACTCGTTGACGGTGAACGGCGAGTACAAGTGGAGGTATGGCTTGGCGCTGTCCTCTCTCTACCGCTTTGGTTCCGGGCTGGCCTTTGCGACCGCAACCGGGACATCCGGGCCTAACGGCTACTCCCCGACTTATAACCGCACGCTGGCGCAGAATCAGGCACCGGCGGCGGCAGGAACGGGATGCACGACCTCCGCGACCGCCCTGTGCGTGTATGCGCCGCTAAGCCATTTTCACTTCGACGGCGGCTTCGGCTACTACGTGATGGACCGCAATGCGTTGCGTGGCAGGCCGTATGAGCGGCTGGATGCGCGGCTGCAGGAAACCATTCCGCTGCACGAGCGGTATAAGGCGATTGTCGCGGTCGAGGTGTTCAACATGATGAACCACTTCAATCCTTACAGTTACACGACCAATGCAAACAGCGCGACGTATGGCAGGCCATCGTCCGCGCAGGGCAGCGGATTTCTCGAATATGCCTCGCGTGAGTTGCAGTTCCTGGCTCGCTTCCAGTTTTAGCAAGCGCAAATCATACATTTGGCGGAAAGGTGATCGGGATGTCGGCTGTGTTGAAACGTTGTGCAGCTACGGTAGCGCTTGTCGCAGTGTTTGGAATGGGAAGCGTGTGTGCGCAAGCCACGGCGGCGAAGACCATCACCGTGAATGAGGTGACCAACGCACAGGTGACGGTGTCGCCCGATGGCAGGACGATCTTGGCGGACATCCAGGGCATGATCTACTCGATGCCAGTGACCGGGGGTGCGGCGAAACGGCTGACGGATCCGTTGCAAGAGGCGTCGCATCCAGACTGGTCCGCGAAGGGTAATGCCGTTGCCCTGCAGTGCTACGCGGGCGGCACCTTCCACATCTGGACGATGAAGCCGGATGGCACTGGATTGAAGCAGATTACAACCGGGCACGGGGACGATCGCGAACCGCGCATCTCGCCCGACGGCCAGACGATTGTGTTCACCAGCGACCGCGCCTTCGAGGGTTCCTACGACCTCTGGACAGTGCCAGTCGCAGGCGGCGAGCCGAAGCGCATCACATCCGCGCCGGACGATGAGTTTGGCCCCAGTTGGTCGCCGGATGGAGGCAGGATTGCGTTTGTCTCCGGGACCGGCATCGTTGCATCCACGATCCAGTCCATCGATCTAGCGACGGGCAAGCAGGTCCAACTGCGCAGTATCGATCCAAAGCAGGGGCGCTTTGAAGCGCCCTCCTGGTCACCGGATGGCAAACGCCTGGCGTTTGTTGAGTTCACCGGCGCGGAGCGATTGATCGACTATGCACATTTACGCGTGGTGAATGCGGATGGAACAGGCACGCCGGTCAGCGGCAAGGCCTCCGATGCGTTTCCATTTCCCGCCATCTGGCTTTCACCAACAGAAGTGATCTATACAGCGGACGGCCACATTCTGCGGGCCGACCTGAACACCGGGGTCGAGGCACCGGTCTCGTTCACGGCTGCCATCCCGTACCAGCCGCACGGCTTTGCACGGAAGCAGCGGGACTACGACAGCACAGCCGCGCGCCCCGTGAAAGGAATCTACGCGCCCGCGCTTTCGCCGGATGGCAAGTCCCTCGCGTTTGTCGCCCTGAACCAGCTGTACACCATGACGATGGGCGGGGTGCCGAAAGCGATCACGCAGGATGCGTTCTACAAGCAGGGTCCGGCGTGGAGTCCCGATGGTACGCGGCTGGCGTACGTGACGGATCGCGATGGAATCGAGAACGTCTATGTTCATCTGCTGTCAGCCGTAAGCGACGCCAGTGACAAGCGCGTCGCGCCGCAACCAACGGCACAGATTATGCCGGCGTGGAGCCACGACGGCGCGTCGCTTGCGTTTCAGGATCAGACAGGTGCGACGTTGATGGCTGATGTTGCCTCCGGTTCGGTTAAGCCGCTCGCTCCCGCGACCTTCTTTCCCGGCCGGGCGTCCTTTTCACCCAACGGACGGACCGCCGCCATTGCAACCATCAAGCCCTATACCAAACGGTTTCGCGAGGGGACGAGTTCGATCCTGACGGTCGATCTCTCCTCGGGAAAGACGAAGTTTTACGCGCCCGCGCCGTTTGAATCGGTGACGACGCGCACCGAAGACGGTCCCACCTACACGGCGGATGGCAAGGAGATGCTGTTCGTTATGGACGACCTGCTCTACGCCATGCCGGTGGATGCGGACGGACACCCCTCGGGTGCGGCGGTCAAACTGAATGACGAGACCACGGACGCGCCCTCTGTCAGCGCGGACGGCACGCGCATCCTGTACCTGAATAATGGCACGCTGCACCTGATGGACCGCGCGTCCGGCAAGATCACCCCGGTGGATACTGGCTTGACGTTTAGCCCCACGAAGCCATCGCAGAAGCTGCTGATCCACGCGGGCCGCTTCTGGAAAGGCTCAGGCGGTGCGGAGAGTAAAGACGTCGATATCCTGATCACGGACAACCGGGTGACGAGTGTCACGCCTCACTCCACCACTCCGCCCGCGGGTGTTACGCGCACCATTGAAGCTCCGGACAGCACGGTGATGCCGGGCCTGTGGGAGAATCATGCGCATCCCGATTCCGATAACGGCATTTACTACGGCGCGCGCATGGGGCGGCTGTGGTTGAGCTACGGCATCACCACGGTGCGCGGCATCGCCGACAACGCGTACCGCGCGCTGGAGCATGAGGAGAGTTATACGTCCGGTGCCGCCGTTGGGCCGCGTCAGTTCCACACGGGCGAGGCAATGGATGGCGAGCGGGTCTACTACCCGATGATGATTCCCACCACGTCCGAAGCGCAGTTGAACCGCGAGTTTGCGCGGCTGAAAGCGCTGGATTTCGACATGGTCAAGCTCTACGTCCGGCTGCCGTACGCGTGGGCGGCAAAGGGCATCGAGTTTGCGCACACACAGATGGGCGTGGACACAGCCAGCCATTACCTGCTGCCGGCGGTCGCTCTTGGCGAAGACGGTATGTCGCACATCTCGGCGACGTCGCGGTTCGGCTGGGCCTACTCACGCTCGCAGACGGGACGGTCATACGGCGACGTGCATACGCTGCTGGTGGACAGCGGCATGTGGACGATTTCGACCACGTTCGCGCAGGCGCAGTACGCGGAAGACCCGGGCATGGCAACCGACCCGCGCCAGGGTGTCGCTCCACCTTGGGAGAACGCGCGCGTGCGCACCGCGGTCAGGACGGCCCAGGCCATGGACCTGAAGTCGAGCTACCAGCATCTGCAGGACGAGGAGAAGATCGTCGCGGACGACTTTCACCGGGGCGGCCTGATTCTTGCGGGGACGGATTCGCCGCTGGACATTCCCGCCACCAGCCTGCACCTGAACCTGCGTGCGCAGGTAAAGTTCGGCATGAAGCCGTGGGAGGCGCTCGAGACGGCTACGTCGGTCGCGGCCAAAGCATATGGGTATGACAAAGACCTGGGTACACTGGAGCCAGGCAAACTCGCCGACCTGATCATCGTCGCAGGCGATCCACTGACGCGTATCGAAGATGTTACCCGCGTGCAGTGCGTCGCGGTAAACGGTGATCTGCGCAGTGTGGAACAGGTTGCGGCCCCGTTCGCGAAGGTACCGCCAAACCCAGTGTGCTCGCCTAAGTGAAACATGAGTCAGTGGCTGACTCTAGTAGCGGCAAACCTACCATGCAATCTTGGCAGGGAAGAACTCCGCGAATAAGTCATCGTAATAGGGCTTCAGTTCTTTCATGTCCGGCTTGGCATGGCCTTTGCTGTACAGGTCGAACTGGTTGAATGCGTTTACCCACTGGAACATGTTCACGTCGTGGTCCGTCATCAGGTGACGGTAGGCACCGTGCTTGTGCGCAGGATAGAAGGAGTGATACCGCAGCATATACAACGCTTCTTCCGGCAGGTAGTTCTTCATGACCTCGTAGATATAGCCGTCGTGGCCAAACGACAGATGCACCTTGTCCAGGCCGCAGTTCGGCTCGTAGATGCCGTACTTGGTCGAGTAGACCGGGTGATGCAGGTCAGGGTTATTGGCAAAGTACTCGGGAAAAACAATGTCCTTTGAATATGCGCAGCCGACCGGAAAGGTGTCGCCGACAACGCCCCACTGAGGCTCGCCCCAAAGGCATAACACCTTTCCTAAGTCGTGCACGAAGCCGGTGAGGACGAACCAACGCGGGTGACCTTCGGCGCGGATGGCTTCCGAGGTTTGCAGGAGGTGCTCGATCTGGGTCAGGTCAGTGTCCGGGTCGCTGTCGTCAACCAGGGTGTTAAGGAATTCGGCTGCTTCCCAGATGCTCTTCTCGCCCTTGTTCAGGGCGAAGTACTCCTGTTCCTTGGCCATGACGTAGTCAAAGGTCTGGTGTTCGTGGTTCAGACGGTAGAAGTTGGCCACGCCGGGGTTTGCGTCCGCGTCGTATTGCCGGAACTCTTCCTCGGACTTGCCTTCCTGGTAGCGGCCTTTGAGGAACTCATCCCACTCTTCCATGTCCGCGCTCAGCGGAGCTTCCAGAACCGGTGAAGATGCCATTCTACTTTCCCTCGAAATCTACGTTAGCGCTAACGCTACACCGGTTCTGACGTGGTTTGCAAGCCTAGAGCGGTTCTGCGGGTGTAGTCCGGGGGAGCTTGGATCCCGCACATGCGCCCGTGCATGTACGGGGCACCCGCGTGTATCGGCACCTGGTCCGGTTCAGCCCGCTTGTAGGACGGTGGAGGCGCGGACGACGAGGTTGGGTTCGAGGCGGACGGTGTCTAAGGTTTGCTTTTTGCCGGCGCCAAGTTGAAGGGTGTACTCGCCAGCGATGCGCCCCAGCTCCGGTGTGCGCTGGTCGATCGAGGTCAGGGAGACGCGGAGGTGGGCGGCGTAGCGCAGGTTGCCGCAGCCGAGGATCGCGACGTCGTGCGGGATGAGGAGGCCGGCCTGGAGAACGGCATCCATGGCACCGATGGCGGTGGCGTCGTTGTAGCAAAAGACGGCGTCAGGCGGTTTGGGCAGGGCGAGCAGGGTGCGCATGGCGGCGAACCCTGCAGCTTCCCCGCTCTCTTCCACGCGGTCGTTGTGGATGACCAGATCGCGGGAGAGCCGTCGGCCAGCGTGCCGCAAGGCTTCCCGGAGGCCGGCTTCCCGGTCACGGGCGGTGCTCAGGTGGCGGGCCCCGATGTGCGCGATGCGCTGCCGCCCGTGGCCGAGCAGGTGAAGGCCCGCGATTTCACCGGCGCGTACGTCGTCCGTGCCGATCAGCGGAGCGTTCACACGTTTGAGAAGGCGATCAATCAGGAGCAGGGGTGCGCTCAGTTCGCGCAGGGCCGGACTTGGCTGCGACTCCGTGCGGCAGGAGGCGAGCAGCAGCACGTCCGCGCCGCGCTGCGCGAGGGTGTGGATCTCCTGTTCTTCGACCGCTGGATCTTCTTCGGACGAAGCCATCAGGAGCGCGTAACCGCCGCCGCGCAGAGTGGCGGCCAGGGCGCGGGCAAACTCGGCGAAGAAGGGATGGGTGAGGTCCGGAACGATGAGACCGGCGGTAAAGGTTCGCCCAACGGCCAAGCCGCGGGCCAGCATGTTGGGGCGGTAGTTCAGCTCCTTGACGCGCTGGAGGACGCGCTTCCGCATTGCCTCCCCTACGTCGGGTTTGCCGCGCAGGACCTTGGACACGGTCATCTGCGAGATGCCGAGATCCTCCGCGATGTCGATCAGCCGGGTTGCCATGCGCCTCCTCTGGCACTTATCGTACAGAGCGCGGCGGAAGTTCGTGGCGTAATACAAGAGGTGGTTCGATTTCACAGATGAAGCTTTGGAAAGCAGTTCTGACAGACTCGCACTTCCTGATTCCGGTGGCGGTGCTGCTGGCTGGCATCGGGCTGCTGGTTGTGCTGCGGTGAGTACCTCCGCGGCACCGGTGGAAAGTGCGCGGAAAGCTGCTGGGTCGCTGCACCTCCTGGGGGTCGTGTGCGGGCTGACGGCCGGCGTGTGGCTGGGCGCGGCGGAGGCTCCCACCAAGCTGGTCACGATAGGGCTATCGCCGTACACCGTCTCGCTGTGCATGGTAGCGGGCGTGTTTACGGCGCGGTGGACGTTTCCGACGCTGCTGAAGGGTACAAGCTACGTAGGGCGCGACCTCCTGCGGCGCAAACACCTGATTGTGTGGGCGCTGCTGGCAGGCGCGCTGTGGGCGGTGGCGAATACGCTGACGGTGTTTGCGATCAAGGATGTGGGGCTGGCGATTGCGTTTCCGTTGTGGAATGCGAACTCGCTGATTGGGCTGCTGTGGGGGCGGCTCCTCTTTGGGGAGTTGAAGGGTGCGGACACGGGAAGCGTGACGCGGGTGCTGCTGGGCGCGGTCGTGATTGTGGTGGCCGCGATCCTGCTTGGCTTCAGCAGCATGCATGGCGGTGTTGCGGCGGGGTCACACGCCAGCCAGGGAGTCGCGGCGGCGCTGGGCGCGTGCGTCTTGTGGGGGACGATGTATGTGCCGTACCGCAAGGCGTACCTGAGCGGCATGAATCCGCTGTCGTTCGTGACGGCGTTTACCCTGGGAGAGCTGGGAACGGTTGGTTTGCTGGCTGTGATGCTGGGCGGTGGCCCGCATGTCATTGCGGGTGAGACCACGCTCGCCGTAGTCAAGTTGTCCCAGCATAACGCGCGCCTCGGCGACGTTGAGGCGCCCCGCCGTTCCTGATTGTGACATCACATTTCCTCTCATCGTATCCGTTCTTGTACGGTGTGCTCCCGCGCGTCACGATGACCGCGTTTTCGTCCCACGGTGAGCGCGTACAGCACGGGGCAGCCTATACAGTGCGATCTATAGAGTGCGATCTATAGAGGGACAAATTTCCACTGGCCCTTGTAGCGCATCGCCGTA
>CAXUBG010000005.1:0-30902 GCA_964249285.1 uncultured Terriglobus sp.
CTGCATGGGTGAGGGCGGGGCGGCAGGGAGTGTCATGCGCTCTTCCTCAAGCTGCTGATTTGGCATATGAGAATGTCTTCCTCAGAGTTCAGGTTCGGCTGTCACGTTCAGACGAGGGGAACGGTATTTTGGTCACAGGATGCCCGCATGCGTATCGGCGAGCTGTGCCACTTCGGCGGCTGATGGAGACAACAGGCGGAAGAGCAAACGCGCTCTGATGATGAGAGCCAGCATGCGCAGACTCCTAACGACAGCGCGCCCGATTTCTCCGCCTCATTCATGATACGCATGTCAAAGTCTTAGATTCGCCTCAGGACGGAGAAGAAGCGTACTTCGTATCCAGCACGTTGGACGCCATACGTGACTTGCCGGGTACAGCTGGCGTGCGAGAATGACGTGAGTTCTTTCACTCTCGAACGTCTGGACGGCGACCAGTGCATCTTCTCATTACGGGCGGCGCGGGGTATATCGGTGGAACGCTGGCGCGGCTGCTCCTCGCACAGGGCCATGACGTCACCGTCTTCGACAATCTTTGCCATAGCCGCCGCGCGGGAGTTGCGGAGGGTGCCACGTTTGTACAGGGTGAGCTGGCGGACCGTACCCTGCTGACCGAGACGCTTTCCGAAACGAAGTTTGACGGAGTCCTCCACTTTGCCGCATTGATTGAGGCGGGCGAGAGCATGAAGTGCCCTGCCGTGTACTTCCGTAACAACACGGCGGGTACGCTTTCGTTGCTGGAGTGCATGGAAAAGACGGGGACGAACCGGCTGGTCTTCTCGTCTACGGCGGCGTGTTACGGAGAGCCGGAACGCACGCCGATCCTTGAAACCGACCCGCTGCAACCGACTAATGTGTATGGGGAGAGTAAGCTGCTTTCCGAACACATGATGCGTTGGTTCAGCAGCCAGGCTGGATTGCGCTATGTGGCTCTGCGATACTTTAATGTTGCTGGCGCCATTTCGGGATACGGTGAGAACCATGAGCCGGAGTCGCACCTGATCCCGTTGATTCTGGATGTCGCACTCGGAATACGGGAGAGCATCAAGATCTTCGGGCAGGATTACCCAACGCCGGATGGCACCTGCGTGCGCGATTACATCCATGTGCAGGATCTGGCCGACGCGCACCTGCTGGCGTTGCATTCCGTGGAGCGGCAGACGAGTGCCGTCTACAACCTTGGGAATGGCCGCGGCTTCAGCGTGCGTGAGGTGATCGAGAGCGTGCGGCGGGTGACCGGGCGAGAGATCAAAGTGGTCGAGGAGCCGCGCCGGCCGGGCGATCCGGCGGTCCTGGTCGCAAGTTCGGAAAAAGCCAAGCGGGAGCTTGGCTGGCAGCCGAAGTTTACTGACCTGGACAGCATTGTTACCTCAGCATGGAAGTGGCACAAGGTGATGCGCACCAGCTAAGCGAACAGTCTGCGTCCCGCTAAGAGTCGCTGCCAAAGAACCTTCGTGGCGGAGTACTCTTGGCGCATGTGGCACAGTATGTTCCATCTTCCCGTTCCTTTGCTAGAGAAAATCCTCCGCCCGTTCGCCGTCTATCTCTGCCTGATTCTCTTGTTGCGCTTTTTTGGCAAGCGGGAATTGGCGCAGTTGAATCCGTTCGATCTCGTCGTGCTGCTGTGCCTCTCCAACACGGTGCAGAACGCCATGATCGGAGATGACAATTCGCTTTCGGGCGGGTTGATTGGCGCCTTTTCTTTGTTGGCAGCGAATTGGCTGCTCAATCGCGTGATGTATTACGCGCCCAGGCTGAATCAGGCACTGCAAGGTACGGAAACCGTTCTGGTGCGCGATGGTGCCGTGGACGACGCCGCCATGCAACGCGAGATGCTGACACGCGCGGAATTGATTGGCGTGCTGCACAAGCAGAATGTGCGGGGTTTGAGCGATGTAAAAGAGTGCACGCTGGAACCAAATGGAACGTTCTACATCGAAAGTCCCGAGGATAGCTTTCCACGCACGCGGCATGAAGAGGTCATGGCGCGGCTGGAAGAGGTGATGCGCGCGGTTCAGCAGTTAAAGGCAACCCACACGGCGGATGCGGAAGATAAGTGAATTGCGAGAAACGCTCGATTGGACAGCCGTTATCACGAAGCAGATAGAATCGCTGCGATATGTTGAGCCGGCGCTGGGTAAACTCAGCCCCGGCAACGCAGAAAAAGGAAGATGAATCATCGCATGGCCGATACCCAGACCAGCAGCACCGGCTTCACCTCGTCTCTTCGTGAAGACCGGAGCTTTTCGCCACCGGGGGAGTTTTCGGCGCGCGCGCACATCCGCTCGCGTGCCGCGTATGACGCGATGTATCGCCGTTCCATCGACGACAACGAAGCGTTCTGGGCGGAGCAGTCACGGACGTTGGATTGGTTCACCGAGCCAACGAAGGTCCTGGAGTGGAACGAGCCTGAGGCCCGGTGGTTTACGGGCGGCACACTGAACCTGTGTCACAACGCCGTGGACCGCCATGCGTCCGGAGCGCGCCGGGACAAGACCGCGCTTCTGTGGGAAGGCGAGCCGGGCGAAGTGCGGTCGCTTACCTATGCGGAGCTGCACGCCGAGGTGCAGCGCTTTGCCAACGTGCTGAAACGCCTCCGTGCAGGCAAGGGCGACCGCGTGGCGATCTACATGGGCGCGTGTCCCGAGATTGTGATTGCGGTGCTGGCCTGTGCGCGGATCGGCGCGGTGCACAATGTGGTCTTTGGCGGATTCGCCGCGCAGGCGCTGGCGGATCGCATCAACGACGCGCAATGCAAGCTGCTCATTACGCAGGACACAAGCTACCGCCGCGGGCAAGAGGTGAAGCTGAAGGACATTGCCGATGAAGCGCTTCGCCGTTGTGAGTGCATCCAAGCCGTGCTCGTACACCGGCGCAGCGGAAGCGAAGTCGCTATGCAGGAGGGCCGCGATCACTGGCTCCAGGAGGAGTTGGCCATCGTGGAGCCGCACTGCGCGGCCGAGCCGATGGAGTCTGAAGATCCGCTCTACATCCTTTACACCAGCGGCACCACGGGTAAGCCCAAAGGATTGGTGCATACCACAGGCGGCTACGGCGTGGGTGCGTTGCTGACCACGAAGTACATCTTCGATCTGCAAGACGATGACGTGTACTGGTGCACTGCTGACGTGGGATGGGTAACGGGGCACAGCTATGTGGTGTACGGTCCGCTGCTGAATGGCGCGACGGTGATGCTGTATGAGGGTGCTCCCAACTGGCCCGAGCCAGACCGTTTCTGGCAAATTGTGGACCGGCACAGGGTCAGCATCTTTTACACGGCTCCCACAGCAATTCGAGCGTTTATGAAGTGGGGTGCGGAGCATGTGCGGAAGCACTCGCTGTCGTCACTGCGAATGCTGGGCACGGTGGGCGAGCCGATCAATCCGGAGGCGTGGATGTGGTATCACCGAGAGATCGGCCATGAGCGCTGCCCGATTGCGGATACGTGGTGGCAGACGGAAACAGGCTCCATTATGATCGCGCCGATTCCAGGTGCGGTAGCGGCAAAGCCCGGATCGGCGACGCTGCCGTTTTTTGGGGTGGAACCGGAAGTCGTCACCAAGGATGGGCAGCCCGTGCCAGCGGGACAGGGCGGGCTGCTGGTGATCAAGAGGCCGTGGCCGGCGATGGCCCGTACGATCTTTGGTGATGCTGAGCGCTATAAGCAGGCGTACTGGAGCGAGGTACCGGGCAAGTACTTTACCGGTGACGGTGCGCGCTGCGACGAGGACGGCTATTTCTGGCTGATGGGCCGCGTGGACGACGTCCTGAGCGTGAGCGGGCACAGGCTTGGCACAATGGAGATTGAGTCCGCGCTCGTGGCGCACGCGAAAGTGACGGAAGCCGCAGTGGTGGGCCGTCCGGATGCAATGAAGGGTGAGGGGATTGTCGCGTTTGTATCGCTGGAGGACGGTGTCGAAGTGACGCCGACGCTGAAGGATGAGCTGAAGAAATTTGTAACAAAAGAGATTGGGGCGCTGGCGCGTCCAGATGAAATCCGCTTTACGCCCGCGCTGCCCAAGACGCGCTCCGGCAAGATCATGCGCCGGCTGTTGCGCGAACTGGCCGCGACTGGCGAGGTTAAGGGAGATACGACGACGCTGGAGGATTTCAGCGTCGTGGCGCGATTAAAGGAGAAGGAAGAGGAGTAAGACGCCCGGTGGTTTCCGGCCAGAACCGAAGGGCACCGGACGGGACAGATCGGCACGCGGATGAGAACGCAGGCGGTTTTCTCCGTCAAAAGGTGGAAACAAGTTCAATCTAGCGACCGGCGCGGTGGCTGGGGGAAAATAGAAGTGGTTTCAGGGCGAGGTTCGCTCTCCCAGTGAAGCTGCCGTCATCAGCCCCCTCCAGCGCGCCCGATACAGGGGCGTTCCTTTGCGCCTAGAGCGTCGCCTACTCCAAAGTGTATTGGACCGTGAAGCGGCCGATCTGGATGAAGCTTCTTTCTCCCGGCGGCCATATCTTGAACGGTTCGACGCGCAGAGCTTGCTTTGAGAGGCTCGCCATTACGCTTCCACGCTCCACTCCGCTGGTTGCATGAAACAAGTGCAACAGCAGGCCTTCACCCGTTCGGTTCCAACCCAGGACGTAGGCTCCGGGCGGCAAGCGAAGGTCTGTTCCGATGCGTATCGGTTCTTCCGTGAGCAGGTAATGCGAGTATTTGCCTTCAGCCGCATACCCGGCCGTGATGAGAACAACAGCCGCAATCGTCTTTCCGTGACCGTCCGTGATGCCGGTGGCCGTGCGCATCTCTGTCTCGATGCGTTCTTTTTCGACTGGTGCGCGCGCTGGCAGAAAGCTTTCGAGTTCCGCCGGTGTTGCCGCGCGCCAGGCAAGCTTCGGCTGACCCCGAAGCAGCGGTGAACACAAAAGGAGTGCCGCGAAGATCAGCAGTGAAAACATCCGCAAAATCTTCATGCGAGATGCACGAAGCCGCGTTGCAGCGCGGCGGTGGCAGCCTGTGTGCGGTCAACGACACCTAATTTGCCCAGAAGGCTGTTAACGTGTGTCTTAACTGTCGCTTCTGAGATAAACAGATCCATTGCGATCTCCTTGTTCGCGCGGCCTGCCACAATGCGCTCGAGGACAGCCAGTTCTCTCGCCGTCAGTTCCTGCCCGGTGATCCGTTCCGCTAACTTTTCCGCAATCGGCGAAGTAATACGCGACTTGCCACCGTGCACGGCATAGATGGTTTTGAGCAGTTCATCAAAGGGCATGCCTTTCAGGAGATAACCTCTAGCACCGGCCTGGAGGGCACGAAAAATATCTTCATCGCCGTCATACGTGGTCAGCACCACAACGCGGGCCTCGGGACAAACCACGCGGAGTTGCTTGATGGCGTCCACGCCATTCAGCTTGGGTAGTTGAAGGTCCATTAAGATCACATCGGGGCAGGAGGTCTTCGCTTTGGCAACCGCATCAAGTCCGTCGCCGACGGAAGCAACGATCTCGAGATCGTCTACGGAAGACAGGAGGGCGACAAGGCCCTGGCGAACCACCTGATGATCTTCCACGACCATCACCTTAATTGTTTCGCTCACGTGGCCGCGTCCTTTCTCCGAACGGCTTCCGTAGTCAGTGTAATCCTGGTGCCTTTTCCTGGTTCGCTGGCGATCTCCAGTGACCCTCCTAGAAGGCCCGCGCGTTCTTTGAGGCCGCTTAGGCCATAGCGCTCGTGAGAGCGGAGCGCCTCATCCACTATGAATCCTCGCCCATCGTCTTCAATGGTAAGAACGAGTTCATCGCGTCCATAACGCAGTTCCACGGAAGCGTTGAAGGCTTGTGCATGACGCTGCACGTTCGAGAGAGCTTCCTGAGCGACACGGAGTACTTCGGATTCCATGCGGCGGTCCAGGGGCCGGAATGCGCCACCGACCTGGGTGCGGACCGTCAAGTTTTCGCTTGTGTACCGTTCGCCGACCTTCGCCAGGCGCGTCGGCAGGCTATCCGTCCCGGTGTTGGCGCGGAGCTCCCAGATGCTCTGGCGTGCCTCCGCCAGACCTTCCGTTACGAGCTTGCGTGCCTGCGTAATTTGCTGAACGGCTGCTTCGATTTTTCTCATGCCGAGCATCTGCGCGATGAGATCCAGCTGCAGCGTTACACCGACGAAGTCCTGCGCGAGGGTGTCGTGAATCTCTCGCGCTATGCGGTTCCGCTCCTTCAGTACAGCGTTGAACCGCGTCTGCAAATGTCTGAGCCGGAGCTTGTACAGGCCGGCGGCTGCCGCTGCGATGCACAGCGCGAGAACAACCGTAAACCATAGACGCCGGTAAAACGGCGGGATGATGCGAAAAGAGAATGCCGCCCCCGCTTCGTTCCATACGCCATCGTTATTCATGGCCTGCACGCGAAAGGTATAGCTGCGTGGAGGCAGGTTCGTGTATGTGGCGGAACGCCTGGTGCCGGCTTCATTCCACCCCTTGTCATACCCGTCCAACTTGAAGCGGTAGCGTACTTCCGAGGGAACGATAAAGCTGAGACCGGCGTACTCCATGGTGAACCGCAGGCCGCCAAACGGGATGGCCAGCGACCCGGTGCTGGTCGCGAGTGGGACACCATCGACCAGGAAGGATTCAACCACAACGCCGGGTGGCACCGGATTATGCGGGAGATGCCCGCTGTTCGCAATACCGGCACCACGCCGGGTGGCAATCCATAGTTCACCGCCGGCCATCATCGCGATACCCGAAGAACCGATGGCGGTCATTTCGCCCGTAGGAAGGCCATCCGCACTTTCGTAATGGCTCACACCAGGTAAGCACGCGGCCCCGCTTTCTGCGCACCGGTCCAGATCGGCCAGGGAGACGCGATCGACGCCACGCTCCCGCCGCAACCAGAGATAACCCTGGCCGTCTGCGGCCATCCCCAGAATGTCAGCCTTGAAGGGGCTGCTATTCACCTGTCGTGCGGAGTGAGAGGTGATCCGGCTCAATCCAGTGTTGCGGGTGGCGATCCAGATCCGGCCTCCAGCATCCTCGGCCATTGCGGACACAATGCCCTGCAGCTGGCCATGGGTCGTGATTTTTCCATCCAGGCCGATGCGAGAAAGTCCGCCCGAGGTTCCGATCCAAAGCTCTCCATTCCGGGCAAGCAGAAGGGCTCCGATCAGGTCGCCCGCTAAACCATCTGCCTTGGTTTGAATTGCGATGTTTGATCCGCACAGATGGGCGAGGCCGCGCCGCGTGCCGGCCCACACGCAACCATCGCGACCGCTTGCGAGTGCCTGGATGTAGTCATCCGGCAAGCCATCCGCGGAGGTCCATCGCCGCACTCTGCCGTGTGCGTCTACCTGGTTGATGCCGTCCGGTGTGCCGGCCCATACGCTTCCCTTGGTTCCATTGGCGAGCGATAAGATCAACCGGCTGGTCAGGGCTTCCGCGCGGACCGGTGTGCCGTTTTGTCCGTCCTTGAATCGCAGCAGGCCATCGCTCCGTGTACCGACCCAAGTGATACCAGGGGACCCTTCAAGGATGGCGGTGACCGCTTTGTTGGCCGTCGCGGGTTGTGTCCGGAAGGCTAGTGCCCGCAGGACATGCAGACCTGTGGACTCGGTTCCAATCCAGTAGGTTCCCTCGCGGTCTTCGAAGGTTTGTAGAATCGAATTGCCCCGAAGGAGCGGCACCCCAACTGGGTCCGAAGCGTCTTTTCCAATGACCGCGACACCGTCGTCGGTTCCCACCCAGGCGGATCCGTCACGGTCCACGAACAATGACTGCACGCGGCGGCCCGGCAGATGTTTGCCGGTCTGCCAGCGTCTCGCTGCTGCCGTTCCTGTTCTTGCAACCTCTGTGTTGGTGAAGGTCCAGATTGCGCCTTCTGGTGCCGCCGTCAACCCTTTCAGTGGGCCGTTGTTGACGCCGGTAGACCACGAAGAAATCAGTCCGTCTTTGAGCAGAGATACGCGGCCGTTCGCAAGGAGCCACACTTGGCCATCGTTCCCGCGCGCGATACTTTCTGTCTCGCGAGGCGCCTGGGAGACTGCCTCGAAGCGATCGCCTTTCCAGCGCGCCAGGCCTTCGGCGGTCAACACCAGCAGGCCTCTTGAATCTGTCAGGAGCGACCGGATTGATGATGATGGAAGGCCTTCCAGTTCTGAAAAGCGTTGAAAAATCTGATCGTGGATGCGGATCAGTCCATCGGCTGTACCCACCCAAAGATCGCTGTTTGCGTCTTGCGCAAGGCAGCAGGCGTCATCGCTGGTGAAAGCTGGTTGATTTGCATGACTGAAAACGCTAAAACTGACGCCGTCGAAACGTGCGATGCCGGCTTCCGTGGCAACCCAGATGAATCCGGTGCGGTCTTGCAAGATGGCATGGACGCTGTCCTGAGGCAAGCCCTGCTCAGTGGACCAGGCCTGATGGTGCAGGCTGGCGATCCCTTGCGCGGCGACCCAGGGTGCCAGGATCAGAACCGCACAAGCAAGGAGTATGCGGGTAAGGCCACACCCACGACCTGATGGATCCGTTCCCAGCATTCACCTAAAGGATAGAGCCTGGTGAACCACTCCGGTTGACTGAGCTGCAACGCGTCACGGTTCCGCTATTTCACGCACGTATTCCTGCCGTGCCAGCTGTTGGCTCGTAATGCGGTACAGCTCCTCGTTGCGCGGCTGCCATGTCGCGAGGCCGTCCACATCGCGGTTGTACATGGAGCAAGCGACCGCAATGAGAATGGTATCGTGAATCTCCAAATCGGTTGCGCCTTGATCTCGGGCTTCCTGCACAAGTTCCGGCGTTACCGTCTTCGCGTCGACCCGAACGCAGCCCGCGATGCCGAGAAGCCTCCTGAGCTTATCAGGGGTTTGCGCTACCCACTGGGCAGCCCATACTGCGGCAACCAGCTCGGGGCTGCCGCCTGGTGGGAGGCAGCCGCCGCACCGGGCTTGTTGGCAGAAGTAGCTTGTATTGCGGGAAGAGACACACGCGGCGATCAGCTCGCGGTCATGCGAGCTGAGGCTGGTGGCGCTGCCAGGCTCAAACAGCAGGATGTGCGGGAGCTCACGCATCGGTTTTGCTGTTTCAGGGCGAAAGGTAAAGCGGCACCGATGCAGTGATTTCGCGGGAAGGCTGATGTGGGCATCGCTAGTTCACCTCAACCAGCTCGGCAGTTGGCCGGCTCATGACATTCTGCAGGTTGGCGGCGACATAGCCTTCGCGGGCGACCATTTCGCCGCGCTGGCGGTAGAGATCGGGGTTTTGCGGCTGCACGGTGGCGAGTCCGTCGACGTATCGGTTGTACATGCAGAAGGCAGCCGCAATCAGAACAGTGTCATGGATTTCAATGTCCGTGGCACCCTGGTCGCGCGCCCGCCTAACATCATCCGGTGTGACGTTCTTGCCATCCTGCTGCACCTTGCCTGCAATGGTGAGCAGCGCCTTCAGCTTGGGTGAGATTTCCGCCGCGCGGTAATCCTGCTTGACGCATTCGACAATGTTTTCGTCCCCGTCGAGATGTGCCGCGGCGATTGCGCCGTGAATCGACTGGCAGTAATGGCAGTTGTTCTTTGCTGAGACGTAGGTCGCGATCAACTCACGCTCACCCGGAGAAAGCGAATTGGGATGGCGCAGCAACACCTCGACAAGTTCATTGAGAGGCTTTGACGTTTCCGGCCGGAACGCCATTGGCCCGCGAATGCCGGGCAGTTCGGGAAGAGCGATATGTGGCATATGAAATCCTTGGTTCCAGCGGGTTAGATTGCGATTTCGGTTTAGGGCACCATGGCTGTGAAGCTGGCCATGGTGCCCACGAACGCGGCCACCGTCACCTTCCAGCCCGGGATATTGCAGCGTCCTTTCGGACGAGGGTGTACCGCGGGCGAGTTGTGGAAACGACGCGGCAAAACGGAGGACATCGGTGTCACCTGGACAACAGTTCAGAAGCAGGCTGAGTATGTGCCGTCTCACGCAAGATTGACAACGTCCAAAGGATGCAGCCTCTGGTACGTCATTCGGCCGAGGTAAGCGCGGGATATCCGTGGCACCTCCGGCTCAGGATGACAGGATTGCAGTCAGGTGCGTGTGCGTGCCTTGCGAAGCTGGGACTGCTACACTCTGGCGGTGCGTATCTCGTCGTGCTTTCTCGCTCTTACCCTGATTGGAACGTCCTATTCCTTTAGCGCATCAACGCAGATTCCGTCCTCCGCGAATCGGCTTGCGTCCCAGAATGCGTTATTTCGGGAGGCGTGGGAGGCGCGCCTGCGGGAGCAGCCGACGCTTGCAACTGCCATTGGTGATTACCGCTATAATGACCAACTGGCGGATTACTCGCTGGGGGCTATCGAGAAACGTCATGCGGAGAACGCGGCCTATTTACAGCGCATTCAGGCGATTGATCCGGCCGGGTTCGCGGAGGAGGATCGTGTTTCCCACGATCTGTTCCAGCGCAACCTGCAGGAAGGCATGGAGGACTACGACCTGAAAGGGTACGAGATGCCTATCAGTATGCTGGGTGGGCCTCACACGTCGCTGGCGGACTTGCCGCTGGCCATGCCGTTCGATACGGTGAAGCAGTATGACGACTACATCAGCCGGTTGCACAAGATTCCGGCGGCTCTGCTGCAGACAGAAGATGTGCTGCGGGCCGGTGTTCGCGATCACCTGGTGATGGTGGACTTCCTGGCGGCGAAGGTACCGGGGCAGTGCGAAGGCATCGTCGCCGCAGACCCGTTTTTGCGGCCGCTGAAGAAATTTCCGGCATCGTTTTCTGACGCGGACAAGCAGCGGCTGACCAAGCAGGTGACCGATGTGGTGAACGCGGACGTGCTGCCCGCGTACACGCAGTTCGCAGAGTTTCTGCGCAAGGAGTACGTGCCGAATGGGCGTAAGGGACTTTCGATTGAAAGTCTGCCCGGCGGCAAACGCAGGTATGTCGCGGCATTGCGTGCCTCAACGACGACGAACTACACGCCGCAGCAGATTCACGATACCGGGTTGAAGGAGTATGACCGGATTGTGGCGGAGATGACCGCGCTGGCAAAGGCAAACGGCTATGCCGACCTCCCCAGCTTTCGCGAGCATATCGAGAGCGATCCGAAGTACAAGCCCGCGTCCGAGCAGGCCATTGTGGATGACTTCGACACGTACATCAAGCAGATGCGGCCCATGCTGCCGAAGCTGTTTACCGTGATTCCATCCGCGCCGGTGACCGTGGAGCCCATTCCGGATTTTCAGAAGGCGACGGCGACGCATTACCAAACGGGAACGGTGGATGGAAAGCGGCCCGGGCGTGTGTCCGTTGCGGTGTCTGATTATGCGCAGCGGTCGTTGATCAATGATGAGGCTGTGGCGTACCACGAGGGCATTCCAGGGCACCATATGCAGCTGTCGGTGCAGCAGACCATTCAGGGCCTGCCGGAGTTCCGCAAGCATGGCGGTAATTCGGCGTACACGGAGGGCTGGGCGTTGTATGCCGAGCAGCTGGGCAAGGAAGTTGGCTTCTACCAGGACCCGGGCTCGGATTATGGCCGGCTGCGGTCTGAACTGTTCCGGGCCGTGCGGCTGGTCGTGGACACGGGCATTCATGACATGAACTGGAGCCGCGATCAGGTGGTGGAGTTCATGCGGAAATCGCACGCGATTGATGAGCCGACGATCCAGAGCGAGACGGACCGCTACATTGCGAGCCCGGGGCAGGCCTGCTCCTACAAACTGGGACAGCTAAAGATTCGCGAGCTGCGGGCACGGGCGACGGAGCAGCTTGGGTCCAGGTTCGACGAGCGGACGTTTCATGATGAGATTTTGAGCGGCGGCAGCCTGCCACTGGATGTGCTGGATGCGCGGGTGAGCCGCTGGATCGAGCGGCAGAAGAGTGCAGTGGCCAAGCAAAGCTGACCAGGCAAGGAGAAGCATCGTGATGCGAGCGTGTGTCATTCGCGGTCCGCACCAGTTTGCGGTGGAGGAGCGGGATGTCCCGCAGCCGGGTCCTGGGCAGGTGGCAGTGCGGCTGGGCGCGGGCGGCATCTGCGGGTCAGACCTGCACTACTACCATGCGGGGCGGGTAGGCGCGTTTGTCGTGCGGGAGCCGCTGGTCCTGGGGCATGAGGCTGCTGGGAAGGTCATCGCTCTGGGCGATGGCGTGGGCACGGTGGCTGTGGGTAACCGGGTGGCGGTGAATCCGGCGCGGCCGTGCGGTGTGTGCGCGCAGTGCCGGGCTGGGCGGGGCCAAACCTGTACGGATGTGCACTTCCTTGGCAGCGCGTCGCGGTTCCCGCACATGCATGGCGCGTTCGCAGAGGTGTTTCTGGTGCATGAGTCGCAGTGCGTCCACATCAGCGGCAGTTTGTCCTATGCGAAAGCAGCATGTGCGGAGCCGCTGGCGGTGTGCCTCCATGCGGCGCGGCGGGCTGGCGATCTGCTCGGCCGACGTGTGCTGATTACCGGAGCCGGGCCGATTGGATTGTTTATGCTGATGGCCGTCAAGCGTGCCGGTGCGAGCGAAGTCGTCATGACAGACAGGGTGGCTGAACCGCTGGAGACGGCTCTTGCGCTGGGTGCGGCGCGGACGGTGAACATCGCACGGGCGGATGCGGACGGCGAAGCGATGCGTTCGCTGACGGACTTCGATGTTGCAATCGAGGCTTCAGGTGCATTGCCCGCGCTGACGCAGTGCATGATGTCGGTGAAGCCTGGTGGACGCGTTGTGCAGCTTGGTTCGCTGCCGGCAGTCAGCGACGATTCTCTCCGGATGAACTTGCTGATGACGCGCGAAATTGATCTGCTCGGATCATTCCGCTTCTTTGAGGAATATGGGACGGCGGTTGGGATGATCGATCGCGGCGAGATTGATCCCGCGCCGCTGCTGACCGCGGAGATTTCGCTGGCGGAGGCTGAGAGCGCATTTCAGCTTGCCAGCGACCGGACACGCGCGTTGAAGGTGAGCCTGATTCCGTAGTGCAGACGAATGGGTGCACGCTGCTGCTTTCAGCGGAATGTCACCATGGTGTGCAATAATTTCGCGAGCTTTTGAGACGATTCATTTTGTGGTCGGAATGACGCTGAAACTGAGGACGGTATGGCTGGCACGGCATCGCTGAAGTATCTTGAGGATCGCTGGGATGATGCGGTTGCCTCCACCCTTGACCCCGCTGAACTGCTCCGGTACCGCTCCAATCTGCTGGGGTCGGACCTGCGCCTGACCAACTTTGGCGGCGGCAATACAAGCAGCAAGCTGGACGAGACCGACCCGCTGACCGGCGAGACGGTCAAGGTGCTGTGGGTGAAGGGCAGCGGAGGCGACCTCCTGTCAATCAAGCGGTCCGGCTTCGCCACGCTATACCTGGACAAGGTGCTCTCGCTGACAAAGCGGTACCGTGGCGTGGAACATGAAGACGAGATGGTCGCGCTGTATCCGCTGTGCACCTTCAATAACAATCCTACGGCGGCATCCATTGACACGCCGCTGCATGGGTATCTGCCATTTCCGCATGTCGACCACCTGCATCCGGACTGGGGCATTGCGCTGGCCGCGTCTGCAAATGGTCTGGAGCGGATGGAGCAGTTCAATCAGGAGTTTGGGCACCGGCTGGTATGGGTGCCGTGGCAGCGGCCGGGGTTTGAGCTGGGCATGATGCTTGTCAAGGCAGTCGAACGCAATCCGGGCTGTGACGGCATTGTGCTGGGAGGCCATGGCTTATTCACATGGGGCGAGACGCAGCGCGAAAGCTATCTGAGCACGGTGACGGTCATTGACCAGCTTGGGCGTTTTATCGAATCGCATCAAGTGAAGAAGGGGTTGCCGGCCTTTGGGGGCGTGAAGCATACAAGTCACGCGGAGCGGCTGCGGCTGGCGGCGGAACTGATGCCGGCGATTCGCGGGGGTGTGTCGCAGAAGCAGCGGCTCATTGGCAGCTTCAGCGACAGCGACGATGTGCTGGAGTTTGTGAATTCGCAGTATGCGAAGAAGCTGGCGCATTTGGGAACCAGTTGCCCGGACCACTTTATCCGTACAAAGATACGGCCCATGTACGTTGAATGGGATCCGGCGGGCGGGACACCGGGACTGAAGACGGAGATTACGGCGTCGCTGGAGGCCTATCGCCAGGAGTATGCCGCCTACTACGCAGTGCACGCTCTGCCCTCATCGCCGAAGATGCGTGACCCCAATCCGACGGTCGTGCTGGTGCCCGGCGTGGGCATGTTCAGCTTTGGCAAGAACAAGGCGGAGTCGCGCATTACCGGCGAGTTTTATCTGAACGCAATTCACGTGATGAACGGCGCCGGGCAGCTTGGCGATGGGCAGTGTCCGCCGGTCTTGCCGCAATCGGGTCCGGCGGCAGATACCTCAGCCTTTTCGACGGAAGAGAACTATGTGGCGCTGCCGCCTAGCGAGGCGTTCCGGATTGAGTACTGGGCGCTGGAGGAGGCTAAAATTCAGCGCCAGCCGCCAGAGAAGGAACTGAGCCGCCGTATTGTGATGGTGGTTGGGGGCGCTTCCGGTATCGGACGCGAGACGGTGTTGCTTGCGGC
Source organism: uncultured Terriglobus sp. (assembly GCA_964249285.1). Lineage (GTDB taxonomy): Bacteria > Acidobacteriota > Terriglobia > Terriglobales > Acidobacteriaceae > Terriglobus. The sequence goes on from CAXUBG010000005.1 coordinate 14,463, forward strand.
ACAGCGGGGCGCGCACATTGTTGTGGCGGACCTGTCACAGGAGGCGTGCGATCGTGTCGCGGGAGAGGCACAGGCGATTGGCGGCAGGGAATGCGCGATGGGCGTGGTGATCGATATACGCAGCCGCGAGAAGATCCGGGCCGCGCTGGAAGCCTGCGTCGCAGCATACGGCGGACTGGACATCCTGGTGAACACGGCGGCGATTTTTCCCTCGTCGCCCACGGGAGTGATCAGCGATGCGCAGTGGGGCACCACGCTGGAGATCAATGTGACGGCGAACTACCTGCTGGGCGATGAGGCGAACCGGATTTTCCAGGCGCAGGGATTGCCAGGCTCAAGCCTTGTGCTGACCAGTTCCGCCAATGCGGTGGTGCCGAAGAAAGGCACGGAGGTCTACGACGTTTCGAAGGCTGCGTTGAGCCATCTGGTGCGCGAACTTGCGATTACGTTTTCGCCGGACGTGCGCGTCAACGGGATCAGCCCGGCGACGGTGGTGAAGGGATCGACGATGTTTCCGCGGGACCGGGTAAAGGCTTCGCTGGCAAAGTACAGGATAGGCTTTGACGAGAGCGAAACGGATGACCAGCTGCGCGACAAACTCGCGGGCTTTTATGCGCAGCGCACGCTGACCCATGTTCCCATCGATCCGAAGGACTGCGCGGAGGCAATCCTGTTTGTTGGCGGTCCAAAAGCACCGGTGACGAGCGGGCATCTGATCCCAGTGGATGGCGGCCTGGCCGAGGCGTACTTGCGTTGACGCCCGGTGACACGCGCGCGCTGGTTGCGATTGACCTGGGCGCGGAGAGCTGCCGGGTTTCCCTGCTGCGGTGGCTCCCGGATGGTCCCCGCAGCTTCCTGGTGCACCGCTTTGCAAACGGGCCGGTGCAGACCGGGAATGGTCTCCGCTGGCCGTTGCACGCGATCGAGGCAGAACTAGACAAAGGGCTGCGCCGGTGCGCGGAAAGTGCGCCGGAGGGCATCCGGTCCGTTGCGGTGGATGGCTGGGCGGTGGATTACGTGCGGCTCGGGCCAGATGGAGCAGCTCTTGAAGAGCCGTACTGCTACCGTGATGTGCGGAACGTAGAGGCAGAGCAGCGTGCGCATGAACTCGTCAGCACGGAAACGATGCGGGCGCTGACCGGGATTGGAATCATGCCGATCAACACGGTCTACCAGTTGTACGCAGACAAGCTGGCAGGAATCCCTGAGTCGCCGTGGCTGAACCTGCCGGAGTACATCCTGCACCGGCTGGGCGGACGGCGTGTGTCGGAATACACGAACGCGACTCACACACAGTTGATCGATATGCATCGGGGTAGCTGGTGCGCGCCCGTTTTTGAGCGGCTTGGATTCAATCGGGAATGTGCAGCGCCACTTGTTTCCCCGGGAACGGCCGTGGGCAACGTTGCCGGTGATCTTGCGTCCCTGCCTGCGTTTGGAGATACGCTGCTGATCGCGCCCTGCTGCCACGATACTGCCTCGGCCATTGCGGGTATTCCGGATGCGGCGGATGACTGGGCGTACATCAGTTCCGGTACGTGGTCGTTGGTGGGTACGGTGCTGCACACGGCCTTGGATACGGCAGAGGCGCGAGCGTGGAACCTGACGAACTTTGGCGGGGCGGGCGGACGCATTCTGTTCCATAAAAACGTGAATGGCATGTGGCTGCTGCGTACTTGCTTGAACGCGTGGCGCGAAAGCGGGCAAGAGTGGACGTTCGATGCCTTACTGCCGCTGGCAGAGGCACAGCCTGTTCCAGAACACTTGCTTGAGGTGGACGACCCCATGCTGATGCTGCCGGGCGACATGCCGGGCCGGATCCGTGCGCAGCTGGTTGGGCGCGGTCTGCCCCCTCCGCCGGCGGACGCACCGGGAATGACCGCTTTGATTCTGCATAGCCTTGCGGCGCGCTATGCGGAGGTGCTCCGCGCAATCGCGGAGATCACTGGCAAGCAGCTGCAGCGGGTGTACGTGGTGGGAGGCGGCAGCCGGAATGCGGTACTGAACCGCCTGACAGCGCAGACGACGGGGCTGGAGGTGGTGCCGGGGGCAGCTGAATCCTCGACGCTGGGGAACTTTGCAGTACAGATGGCGGCGCTGGAAGGTTTGCCGGATCCTCGAACAGTAGCGGCGTGGGCCGCAGTTCTGCAGCGAGGCTTGGGGAGGGCTTGATGCGAACGCAAAGGGCGCTAAGGTTTTGCGCGAAGGACGGGAAGCGCTGCGGACGCTACTGAGTTTCCAGTTATAAGGTTCTCTTCAACAGTGGCCCTGGTTTTTTGTAGAAATTCGAGCTGGTTCCTGAAGCTACAATCGACTGCGGATGGCACCGACGCAGAAGGAACTCGCGAAGCTTTCTGGCGTTTCCGCAGGCACTGTGTCGAATGTCATCAACGGTGTTCCAGGTGTGAGCGAGGCGGCGCGGCAGAAAGTGCTGGCCGCAGTCGAAGCTCTGAAGTACCGGCCAAACCTGATTGCGCGCAGTCTGCGGACCAACCGGACACACACGCTTGGCATTGTGGTGCCCGATATCACTATCCCGTTCTTTCCGAAAATTATTCGCGGCGCGGAGTCGGCGGCACGCGAGGCGGGGTATTTTCTGTTGGTGCTGGATTCAGAGAACGACTACACGCGTGAAGCCGCCATGCTGGAACTGTTGCGGTCGCAGCGGTCCGAAGGCACGCTGCTGGTGGCGGCGGGCGGGCATGAGTGGACCGATGATGCCGCCGCCGCGGTGATTTCGCAGGCACCGCTAGTGTGTTTAGACCGGCTGCCGGAGGGGCTTGCGGTCGATTCAGTATGTGTGGACGACGCGCGCGCGGCAGCCATGGCAGTGTCTCATCTGGTGGAGCGCGGACACCGTGAGATCGCGGTGGCGACGGGTCCCCTGACACTGCGCAACGAGCAGGCGCGGCTGCGCGGGTACCGGACCGCCATGCAGCACCATGGATTGCCTGTGCGGGAGCGGATGGTCTGGCAGGGCGGATTCCAGCCGGTGGAAATCGACCGGGTGTGCCAGGAAGGAATGCTGAGCGGACGAAACGAGCGGCCAACGGCAGTGTTTGCCACCAACGGTGTGACCGGGATGGGTGCGTTGAAAAGCCTGGTGGCGCTTGGCCTGGAGACGCCGCGTGATTTCGCGTTTGTTTGCTTTGACGAGCTGAATGCGGAAGAGATCTTCCGCCCTGGGATAACGACGGTTGTGCAGCCCGCCTTCGACATCGGGGCGCGGGCGGTGCAGGTTCTCCTGCGGCGCATACGGTCTGGCGGCGAAGAGCGCAGGCTGGAGAAGGTGAGGCTGCCGGCGACGCTGGTGGTGCGGGAGTCGTCCAGTGGACAGCTCCTCCCATCGCAAAAGCGCCGCACGAAGGGAACAGGCTAGCGCTTCATCGAGCCGCAAGGCAGGACCGTGTGCGGAAATCGCGCGGTTTTCGTATGCCTCCGACGTATGATGGAGTGTGAGGGGATGCGTGCCATGATGAGCGTCACGAAGCACCTGCTTGCCTCGGTAACCGTGGGATTGCCTCTGCTGTTGTGGGGCGCTTCGGAGTTGCAGCCCGTCCAGGCCGCTCCAGCGATGGCTCAGGCGGCACCGGATGATCATCCGGAAATGCCAAATGGCCCCGGCAAGGACGTGACGATCCGCACCTGCACCAAGTGCCACTCCATTACGAACATCACGGGCAACCACAAGGACAAAGACGGTTGGACCGCCACCATTACAAAGATGGTTGGTTATGGCGCGACAGGCACGGATGACGAGTTTCAGGCGATTCTGGACTATGTGACCAAGAATTACGGCTTGGATTCGCCCCCGCCCGCCGCTCCACCGGCCTCGCCTCCAGCCTCAAACTAGCAGTCCGTCACTTACCTGAAACGCCGGGCACTTCCGGGATGGCATCGCACGCCTCCATATGGATGGAGTAGGCGGTGGAACGTTCTGCACGGGCGGGTAACCAGCGGTAAGTGGGACGATCAAGGAGACGGACGCGTTCCGTCATGGCGCGGCGGCTTTCAGGAAAAGGCGATGTGCCGAACTCCATGCCCCGTGTGACGCCTTTTCCGTTCCACGGCGTGAACTGCCTGCTGCGGTTTTCTTCCCAGATGCCGAGCCACGGAAAGTCCGCAGCCCGCCAGCGATAGCTGACCGCCAGCCTGCATTCTGGAGACCACGCTGTCCAGCTTGCCTCGCCCGGCAGCATGGCAATGGCGGTGTAGCTGCTGGCCGGAGCCTTCGGCTTCATCTTTCGCAGATCGGCAAAACTTGACCCGTCCATCAGGGGTGCGTGAGGCCAGGTGAACTCCGCTCCGGCCTGCAGGTATGGCGCTTCTCCCAGATCAGAGGCGATGACCGCTCCATGTGCCCCGGTTGCGCGGAACTCAGTGGTTTGCGGGTGGAGGAATGGCGGGGAGAGCGTAACGTGTTGCGTCCACGCCAGGGGACGGTCCATTGCAGTGAGATTGCGCACGGTTTCAGTGATCAGCACGTCTTCGCCGTGCAAGGTGAGGGTGCGCTGGAAGTCCAGTTGCGCGAGCGGCATGTACAGGCTGCAGGTGAGCATGTCGCCGCTCTCCTGGATAGCGTAGGCAAGCACGGAAGCTTCGCCGTGCGCTGTCATCCCGGCTGCAGCCTCCTCTGCCGATGGCCCGCCGAAGAGGTCAAGGCAGAGGTTGTGACCCAGGATGCCGAACAGGAGTTTGGCTTCCACGCCGTTGCCAAACACCGGCTCCTGCACGGGGCCGAACGCCGATGGTTCGCCGGTTAGCCAGTGTGGCGTCCAAAGCGGGTTGACGCCGGTGGTTTTGTGAAACAGTTCGGCAATGTGGCCGCCCTCCTGAACCACGGTAAGGCGGAGATGCTCGTTTTCGAGGGTGACGGCGCGGCGGCCCAGGTAGGTTGTTGACGGCATCGTCCCTTGCAAGAGCGTCCGCGATATCTGCGGAGCGCTCAGTTCAGATGGGCTTCTTATAGCTTTTTGATGTAGATGTTGCGTGCCCACAGGTCGCCCGTGGACTCGGATTCGACGCCGATTTTGCCGCTTGCGCGAAAATATCGCGGGTCTGTGTCAATGAACTGCGTGACCAGGTGACCATTCATGTAGATGGACGTGGAGTGGCCGAGGCAGACGACGATGAACTGATTCCAGTCATCCTTGTGGAACCAGGAGTCGTGCGTCGCTTTGTCAGCGATGTGCGCGATGGCGTAGCTGCCGTTGGCGTCGGCGAACATGGACCACGCCGGGGTAGCAATCACGGACCGTCCGCTTTGCTCATAAAACATGCCACTGTAATGGTTGCCCTCGTCAAAGTCAGCCTGCGGGCCTGCCATGTCCCATTTCGCTTGCGACTCGCGGGAGGGTGGCGTGCCGGGGTTTGCGCAGGCTCCCGGGCGCGGCGGACGTGGCGCGGCACCTGCGGCCGCAGGCGGGCGTGGTGGCGGCGGCTGGCGCGGCGGGAACTTTGTACCGGTCGCGGAAGGGTCGGCTGGTACATAGCTGCGGAATTGCATGCCGCCATTAATGTTGCCGGTCCCCTTCAGCTCGTACTTCAGGATGAAGTCGCCGTACTCGCCTGTGTCTGAGATGGCGTAGACCGTGCCGGTCGGCTTCTCGCAGGTGGCGGCAATGTGGATGGCGCCGTCCTTGATGTCCCACAGGTTCTTGTCGTAATCCCAGCCTTTCAGGGTGCCGTCGAAGAGCGGTGTGAAGCCGGTGTTGTCTGCAAAGTCCATAAGGGGCGGCGGTTGGGTGATGCGCTCGAAGCCGGAGCGGACCGGTGCCTGCGCGTGACTGGCCGCAACAGGTGCGGAAACGAGAACTAGACTGATGATTCTTGTTAAAATCTTCATGCCTGACCAACTTTCTCCCACTGTCTTGTCTGGGCGGATTTCAGAACGGCGTCTGTGACGTACTCGGTCATGAGGCCGTCACGGAAGGTGGGAGCGGCGGGCTGGCCGGAGCCGAGGGCTTGGAGGAAGTCGGCAACCTGGTGGATGAAGGTGTGCTCGTAGCCGATCTGGAGGCCGGGCACCCACCACTGCTTCATGTAGGGGTGGTCGCCGTCTGTCATGTGGATGTCGGTCCAGCCGCGCAGCCTGTCCTCCTGTTTGTAGTCGAAGTAGTGCAGGTGATGCAGGTCGTGCAGATCCCAGGACGCGGAGGCTTTTTCGCCGTTGATCTCCAGCGTGAAAAGCGCCTTATGACCGCGGGCGTAGCGGGTTGCTTCAAAGGTGGCGAGCGACCCATTGGCAAAGCGGGCGAGGAACATGCTGGCGTCGTCGATGGTGATGGGAACGCGTTCGCCGGTCTGCGTGTTTGTCCGTTCCTTGATAAAGATTTCCGTAGCGGCGGAGACTTCGACGATGGGGCCGTTGAGCCAGAGTGCCATGTCGATGTTGTGCGCCAGCAGATCGCCGGTGACACCGCTGCCGGCGACCGAGGCGTCAAGCCGCCAGAGCGCTTCGCCCCCGACGGGCAGTTCCTGCGAGATGGTCCAGTCCTGCAGGAACTGGGTGCGGTAGTGGAAGATGCGGCCAAAGCGCTGCTCGTCCAGCAGGCCTTTCAGCATGACCACGGCGGGCACGCGGCGGTAGTTGTACCAGACCATATTAGCCACGCCGGCGTGTTCGACGGCTTCGACCATTGTCCGGGCTTCAGCAGCGGTGCGGCCCAAGGGCTTCTCGCAGAGGACCATCTTGCCGGCGTGGGCGGCAGCGATGGCAATCTCGGCGTGCGTGTCGTTCGGGCTGGCGATGTCGATCAGGTCGATGTCAGGGCGTTCGATGAGCTTGCGCCAATCGCTTTCGACGGTTTGCCAGCCCCAATTGTCCGCAAATAGCTGGGCCTTGCCTGTGTTGCGGGCGGAGATGGCCTTGAGCACCGGTTGATAAGGCAGATCAAAGAATTGTGGTGCCTGGCGGAAGGCGTTTGAGTGTGTGCGGCCCATGAAGCCGTAGCCGACCATGCCGATGTTCAGTACTTTCTTGCTTGCCACCAGCGTCTCCTGGATTTAGTCCCAGCCGTGAGCGTTGCGGACCTGGATCATGGTCGCGAGAACCCTGTTCCATGTCGCGGGTGAGGTCATCACGCCGTTGGGGAACATGCAGCCGTCCCAGCAGATATGCTGGAAGGCGCGGGTAGGTGTGCCCGTGGTGTCGCGCATCCACAGGCCCGCGACTTCCACAATGTCCATGCGCCCGTCCGGATCATCCGGCTGGCAATGGCGGCCGGTCTTGTCATGCGACCCCTGCCCCTTCACCGTACCGTCGTTCTGGGCGACGTGGAAGTCGATCGTCCAGGGACGCAGCGCGGCGGTGACCTTTTTGAGTGCGTCCACGATAGCGGACCGGTCCGTCAAGTCCGCTTCTGCGGGGAGCAGCCGGCTTTCGGCGGAGTTATAGCCCAGCGTGTACAGCATGGTGTGCGCCATGTCGGCCTGGAAGCCTAGCGTCTGCGGGCGATTGACGGCTTCGAGCAGGGCGGTCATGTGATCCCAGCCGTGCATCCCGGCCCAGCAGATTTCGCCCTCCGCGGCCAGCCGCTCACCATAGCCCTCGGCGATGTTGCAGGCTTCGGTAAAGGTCGCTGCGATCTTTGCGGTGCTGCCTTCCGGGTCCTTGTACCAGTCTTCCGGGCCGGTGGCGGAATCGATCCGGATGATCCCGGAAGGGCGCACGCCAAGATCGCGCATTTTCTGGCCAATCGCGCAGGCTTTGCGCACCTGCGTGAGGAATGCCTTGCGCTCTGTTTCGCTGCCCATGGCGGAGCCGCCACCCGTGGGTGCCCAGACAGGGGCAACGAAGGAACCGCATACCAGATTGCGGCTGGTCAGTTTGTCCGTCAGCCGTTTCAGGTCATCGTCTGTGGAATCGATGTCGGTGTGCGGCGCGGACATGAACAGGTCCACACCATCGAACTTCTGCCCATCGACTTCGGCACCGGCAGTCAGGTCAAGCATGGTGTCGAGATCGATAAAGGGCTCGGTCGATCCGGGACCTTTGCCAACGATGCCGGGCCACATCGCGTTGTGCAGAGCGGGTTTGGAGTGGGTTTGGCGCATTTCTGTTACGTGCGTTTCTCTCGTTCTCTTTCTATTCGTTTCTCTCGTGCTTGCTTCGTCCGTGCAGCCAATGCGAATGACGAACAACGAAGGTGACGCTTACTTTGCCCAACTGCTGGGCCCTGGAGTTTTACTAATGAGTGGCGCGGCTTCCGGATTGCCGGGGCCGAAGTGCTTGAGGATGACAAGCGGGTCGGTGCTGCTCAGGTTTTTGATCCTGATGCCCTTCCGCGCGGCTTCGGCGGTGACGAACAACTCATCTTCCGTCATGGCACCGAAGCGGATCATGGACGGCGTAGAAACCGGCGTACCGCCAAAGTCGCCATAGCCTTGCGTCAGGATGAGGCCGTAGGCTTCAGGGTCGGTGATGGTGACGGTTTTTCCGGCAAAGATGGTTAGTTCTTTTGCGGAGTAATACTTGGTGCCGTATGTGACCCACCTCTCGACATAGCCTTCCATCTCAGCTTCCGGCCGGACGAGCTTCGGGTACACCTTATTGTTTGCTCCGAAGTTGGGATCGGTATTGGCGTCCCAGTCGAGCATGTCGAGCAGGTAGTCAAGGTTCTGCTTGTGTTCATCAGGCACGTCCTTCACAAGCAATTCCCACGGCACGATGCGCCCTTCGACTTCCGACTGAAACATGCCGAAGACGTCGGAGTTGACCTGCGGCTCGTACGTGCAGAGTGAGCCGGGCGCGTGCAGGATACCGGGGTTCACCTGCCAGCCTGCTCCGGGTTCCAGGCGGTAGGCCCGGGCCAGGAATGTGATGCCGTTATCGCCCATGCTCCAGCGCTCCAGGCAGTCGCGCACCTGCTGGCGGGTGGTGCCCGGCTCAAGCCCCATGAAAGTGTGCGGGAAATTGTTAAATGTCTGGTTGTACTGCGGCGGGAAGTAATACGCCTCGGGTTTGCCTTTGAAGCCGACCCGCTCGGCAAACTCGTCGCTCTGGTGCATGTGGTGCGGGATGGGGCCTTCATTATCAAAGAACTTGCAGAAGAAGTTCCAGCCCTTTTCGCGCGCGAAAACATCCGTGCCGAGGATTGCATCACCCGCGATCTCAATGGCGTCCCGCAGGAGGAAGCGGCTGCCGTCTTGGGCGACGGCAAAGCTGAGACCCTCGAACTCGGTCGTGTCTGGCCCGTTGGAGGCTTTGGTCGTGGATGCGAACCAGCGCTCGTTGATGCCGCCGCGGTGCGCTCCATAGGCGTAGAGGTCATCCGGGTGCAGTTTCAGACGGCGTCCCGGGATCATGAATGAGCGGGGGACCCATGTGGGCGCGAGTCTCAGGATGCCGGAACTTGCTTCGACCGTCTGTTCGACCTGACTTCGAATCAACGCCATGACTGCCTCATCTGCTTTCTGGATTGCGGAAGCACTCCGCGACGCGCTAACGGTGACAGTAACAGCCCGGCTTTCGTTATGAGACGTCTCAGACTCGGAAGCGTATGGGAAGGCGCCGGGCTATGTCAACTAAGGTGCGATGGCCCCCCTGTTCGCGAGCGCTGAGCGGCTGGGCCACGCAAGCGGAATCTTGGACGAATGTAGTTGCTTTATGCTGCTGGGCGCAAGCAGCCCGAAGCAAATCGGGTGAGCCAGTCGCGGGTATAACTAGGTTATGAGCACGCCTTTGTTCGCCGCCTTTGGTTTCCTGTGGATTGTCGCGGGATTCCTCAAAATGCATCACATGACGGCGCGCGCATCCCTTTTCGATGCAGTGGGCAGCTTGTCTGCGGTGATTGGTGGTCTTCTGATTAGACGCTGCCTACCGAGTCTGCGAACTCAAGATGAATGTTCTGCGAGTGAACGGTCGAGGCGGATGCTGTTTGCCGTGACGATCATTGAGGCCGTGGCGATCGCAACTGCCGCCATCATCTTAGCGCTGCTGGGAATGTCCGAGTACATTGGTGTTGCCATTGTGCTGCTTGTCGCCGTCCACCTAATGCCGCTTGCGGCACAAACCTATATTTATGCGGATGCGCTCATAAGTGGATCGCTGCTTGCTTGGTCGCTCGGGTGCCTGGCCCTGCTGGTCCAAGGTCATGTCGCTGTTCCCGGAGAACTTGGTGCGGGATCGATTATGCTGGCATGCTTGTTGCTGCGCGCTTCAAAACGCTTTAGGGCAGATGTTGTACCTGGTACGTGGAGGGAATCTTAGGTGCTTCGAACTGATCGTTGTCAAGCGTTTGATTGACGGCGAGCTGGCTGATATTCAAGGTGAGACGTAACTGATCTAACGGCCGCTGAATGGTGATGCGAGAAGGAAACGTGGTCTGTCCGAACAATTTGTACTTGTCATAGGTGGTGACTGTCACGAGCTGACCCTTCCCATCGTAGATGTCCTGCTGATAGGGCAGAAGTGTGGCACGTCCAATGTGAATCACACGTTGTGTCTTTAATTCCGCGCTGTTGGCCACCGACTTGTAGATACCCACGTCGTATTCTGGTTCATCAACGACGTATTTGCGGGCGGGATCGGGTTGGTAGATCCTGTCATCGGAGGTGAGCGACACCAGTTCCTCAGAGGACGCACTCTGGATGAGCAGTGAGTCTAAGAAAATGCTAGGGCGCAGGTTTTCGAGCGGATTGCTGGAAGGTGCGGTGACCACGTTTGTTCCCGTAATCGCACGGCTTTTCGGAGGAATGACCATGGTGAAGGTCTTGCCATCGGTGACCATATCGATCATCTTGCTGCCGACGACAGGCAAGAACCCGATGAAGTGAAGATCGCCAGGTTTCCGAATCAAGATGTACGCGGAAAACGAGGTATATTCGACGACCTGACCTTCTTTGCCCCCGCCCGTAGCGGCAGAAACGTCAACGCGGGCATTGAGTGTGCGAAGAGTGTCAAAGCGCTCGGTCGTCGCCTTTACAAGCGAGTCAAGGGAAGACGAGAGAACTTGCGCGGGGGGATGCGTCTTCATCACAGAGCGCGTTGTGCGAAAGCAGCCGGTTTCAAATAAGAGCAGGCTCCATCCCGCCAGCGCTCTCCATCGCAGGTTTTTCATGTACTGAGTCTCAGTTTACCCGAGCGGCTGACAGGCTATGCGTCCAGCAGGCGCAGCCAAGCGCGGTGACATGGACACTATGGCGTTGTAAGAGCGCTGCTGCGATATGCGGCAACTTTTGCGGCATGTTCTTTCAGGGTGGCTGAAAAGAGCGTGTGCCCATTCGCGTCCGCTACAAAGTAGAAGTTGTCTGTCACCAGTGGATGCAGGGCGGCGGTCAGAGCCGCCTCGCCGGGAGAGCAGATCGGAGCCGGTGGAAGTCCGCTGTGCAGATAGGTGTTATAAGGGGAGCCGAACTGCAGGTCTGAGCGATGGATCACGCCCGTCCATCGTCCGGCGAGTTGTGCCGCGTAAATGACGGATGGATCCGTTTGGAGTGGCATGCCACGCGCGAGCCGATTGGAAAACACACCTGCAGCCATTCGGCGCTCATCGTCAAAGCGAACTTCCTTTTCAATCAGCGACGCGAGAGTCACCGTTCGGAGAACGTTTGTGGTGAGAGCCAACTTCACTGCCGCGGTGCGGAAACGTTTCACCATCATCTCCTGCATACCTCTTACCGAGAGATGCCGGCTAAAACGGTAGGTGTCGGGGTAGAGGAATCCCTCGAGAGATGTGGCTTGAGGTGCCCACGTTGCGACGAGGTCCACGTTGGACCGCGACGCGGCAATGAACGTATCAGCTGGTGCCAGTCCGGCTTGGTCCACGGCGCGAGCGATATCGAAAAGATTAAAGCCCTCGGGAATGGCAACCGCGCGCGTGTAGACGTCCCCTTTCCGGATGCGCTCGTAAAATTCGGCAGTGCTGGATTCCCCTGCAAACCGGTACTCTCCTGCTTTCAAGCTGCCGCGCCTCACCAGTCGGAGCAGCAGAAAGCCGTAACGGCTCCTTATGACACCCGCGGCTTGCAATTCCCCAGCCATCGAGCGCGCGCTGGTTCCGGCTGGCAGATCAACAAAAACTTCGTTACTTCGTAACGGTTCGAAGAGAAGGAACAAGGCGCAGGCCGCCAGAGCAAAGGTGACGAAAAACAGCAGCGGGGCAATACGTCTCACCGTTCCACTTTCTCACGGCGAAATGTGGAGTGAACGTGCGGGGGCGGTGGTTTAGCAAGGAGCGACTGCTTCGGCGAGTCATCGAGTTGTTCCGAATCGGGAAACAAAGGACTTAGTAGAAGAAAGTGGTTGCCAATCACATCAACAAGGGCGAAGATAAGGCGAAGAAAGAATCGATAAGATCAACGCTATACCCATGCTGCTTTTCGGCCTTAGACTTAGGACTTTCGTCCGGAATTAGCCGTTGAAACCCGTTGACGTGGGGTTTTCCGCTATTTACATTCGGGCAACTTGAAGATCGCAGAAGATGCCGCACCCCGGGTGCGGAGAAAGGACAACGCAAGCGGTGCGCGGCATAGATTGAGTACCCTTCTTCCAGACGCGCAGCCTTGTTCAACAGCAACGAAGCTTCGCACCCGGGCGTGAAAGCCGGAGAGCTAGCCGGGGTGGAGCGAACCTGCCGGAGACCGACCTGAAATTTCAGGCGGGCACCGGCTACTGAGGTGAAAGAAGCAATGAACTACTTGCGCAGGGACTTGAAGGTGTGTGAAGGGTGCGGTGCCCTATGGGTACGTGCCGGAGTATCGGCTGGAGTGTACTGCCGTCATTGCAGCCACAAACTGTCGGAGATGCCACCACGGCGGCGGCTCCGGCCAGGCCGCCCCTGCCGTGCAACCCGGCAGCAGCTAACAAACCAACTGTCAGGAGGTGCGGAATGAAGTTACTGCACATGCGGAATCCAGCCGGCGCGTCTGTCACAGGAGCGGCGAACGGCGTAGCACAGCCTGGAGAATTGCAACAGATCTGGGCAACCGAGGGCAATCTGGCGCACGCGTTGGACGTTATCCATGCGGAGCGTGCGGCCCGGCCGGAAAGCCAGTCACAGCGGGGCGAGCAGCCCAGACCGATAGTGAGCGTGGTACTGTCCCCGCAGACCGCGTTTTACCGGCGGTACACGGAAGGAATGCTGCGCCGTTACGCTGTGCTCTCGATGGAGAGTGGACGTGTTCCGTCGCTGCTAGGCCGTGAGATGTTTCGCGGGAAGGTGACGTCCTATCGTGTGCATGCATTCGATGACGTAGTGATCTTTGTCCACGACGTCGAGCAGTGTGTCCGGACGCTCACACCGGATCAACAGCGGCTGATCCTGCGGATTGGCGTACAGGAGTACACGTTTGGTGAGATGGCGGTACGGATGGGCATTAGCGTCCGCTCGGTCCAGCGGCATTACACGGAAGCTCTGGACGAGCTAACAGCCATCTTTCTAGAAAGACGCCTTCTTGAACGGCTCGCGAACGATCCATGTCAAGAGGGAGAAAGGTCAGCGAAGCTGGTAAGCCACTGTCCTGCTTAAAGTTAGGACGTCGCAGGAGTTGGCATGGTATTTCGTGTCCACTTGATATTCTTAAACAGCGAGAAATGGACGGAAGCGTCCGTTCTTCAAATTCCGAAGCACGGCACGGGAGATGCTTACGCGTCTCCCGTGTTTTTTTGCGGGGCGAGAGTGTAGACAAGATGAAGTGGCGAAGTGGCGCACTGAAATGGGTGTGTGCGGCCCATGCAAAGCCGAGGCGTGCAACGACCATCGACGCAGGCACGGGACATGAGATCACCGGGCCGGACGAGCAACGTGCCGCAGCCAGAGCAGGCGGGGACCCAACCCGGCTGACGGTTCGGTCGCGGCAGTGCTCGCGATTCCTTCAGCAGGAAGTTGCAGCCGCTCTGCCTGCGATCTGTGAAAGCCTGCTGGAAAAGGCCAAGAGCGGCGATGTTGCGTGTGCCAGAGCGCTATGGCAGATGGCGGCGTTCAACCAGAAACACTTTGCGACGAGCCGCAGACAGCCGGCAAACGCAGGACTGGCGTTTGCGCGCAAGGTTCTTGCGGAATTTGAAGCGGAGTGACGTGTGACAAGCGAAAGGGAACATTTGCGAGAGCGAGGACATGGAATGAAAGGAACAGGTGCCGGGCGTCTGCTGCTGCCGCGTCTGCTGCTGTGGCCGCTGATGGCAACGCTCACAGTGCTCGGCTTGCCAGCTGGAGCGCAGGTGGCTACGACGAGCATCAGCGACACGGTGTATGCGGCCAATGGAACAGCGGCCACAGGTACGGTGCTGGTGAGTTGGCCGGCGTTCACCACGGCTGCGGGGCAGGGCGTGCCGAAAGGCAGTCTTGCGGTCACGCTGGGCGCGGGTGGCGCGCTGAATGTGTCACTTGCGCCGAATGCAGGTTCCACTCCGGCAGGAACGTATTACACGGTGGTGTACCACCTCAGCGATGGATCGACGAGCCGCGAATATTGGACGATTCCTGTAAGTGCTGGAACGGTGCCGCTGAGTACGGTACGAACTTCGGTTCTGCCATCCAGTGTGGCGCTGCAAACGGTGACCAAGCAGTATGTGGACCAGGCGATTGCCCGGGCCGCAACGGGCGCCCTTCCTCAGGACAGCTCGGCCTACGTCCTGAAATCCGGCGACACAATGAGTGGGGCGTTAACGCTGTCCGGTGATCCGGTGTCCGGCTTGCAAGCGGCCACAAAGAACTATGTCGATGCTTCGTCTTCTGCGTTGCAGGCAGGCCTGGGGCAAAAGGTTTCGACAGCTCCGGGCGGCACGCAGACGGTGATACAGCCAGCCGGAACGCAGTTGCAGGTGAATAACCTGAACGGTCAGCTCTACGCGAAGCAATATCAGTCACAGGCCGGCAATGACGGCATCACCAATGCCCTGACGAGCAGCAACTGTGCGAATGGGTGCAGCGTTGTAGCTGATTCTTCCTATAACGGCACAGAGTTGTTTTCACTGCACAACAGCCGCTCTCACCTGGCGGACCAGCGTGGCGGCGCGGTGGATGAGTATTTCTTAAATCCTCAGAGCCCTAATCAGGTGTTTGCAAATGGCCGTTCCATCACGGTGGACGGAACAATCAGTGCGCAGGCCAGCAGGGCAGCCGGCCATAACACGATCCAGTCGAATGGACTGTATATCAAGCAGAACGCGCTGACGGGTGGTAACAACCTTTACCCGCAGACGATCACGACCAACATCCCGTACTTCAAATCCACCTATAGTACAAGTTCCACGGAGGGTTACAATCCGACCCAAGGCCAGCATATATTGGACACGCATCTGCAGAACTGTTACGGGATTGGTGATTGTCTTATAGGATCGCAATACCTATACAGTTCTGGCGGTTATCGCGACAACTCTGACGAGGGAACACACCCGTTTGACTTGCAGATCGGCGAGCATACTTCCGTCTTTCGCGGTACGTGCACTTCGGGCTGCAGCACCGGCTCGACGCAGATGCAGGTGACAGCAACAGCGGACGGAGGAACCCAGGGTGAAGGCCGGTTTCTCATCAACACGGCACCAAGTAAAGTGATCACGGCGGGGTCGCTGATCAGCGCGGGCAGCGGTGGACCACATGCGTCGGCGTTGTTCAACGGCACGTCCTTCCCGGTGAGTACGTTCTTCTCGCTCGCATCAGCTGCGCTGCCTCAGGCGGGCGTTATGGCACCGGGTACGGTCGCGGCTGCAATTCTTACAAGCGGCGTTGCCGGTGGTTACTCCACCAACACAGCAGCCGCTCCGGCCGCCAGCGGTGTGGCCTGCGTTGCCGATGCTGGGAACTATGGCACGGACGATTTCGAGACGGTGAACTACTCCATACTGGACGGAACGCACATCCAGCTAACGCTGAACAAGCCGCATGCCGCAGGTGCGACCGTTGCGATCGGTGGACTTTGCGGGTATGGAATAGAGCAGACGGTCGACACGGCAAACAATCTGCGGCAGCTTTTTCCGGTGATTGGCTCCATTTCCGGCACTGCGCTGTACTACTCGGGCCTAGGAACGAGAGTTCTTGGCGCGAACAACACCACAAGTGCGTTTGCGAATATACAGGCAAGCATCACGTCGTTGCAGCGCTCCGGCAATGTGGTGACAGCAACGATCAGCGGAACATTCGTCCAGGATGTCAACGGCCTTACGGTCACCGTCTCTGGTGTTGCGGATTCCTCTTACAACGGTACTTTTCCAATCACAACGATCGCAGCCAATCAGTTCACGTATCCGCAGACAGGAGCAAACAGCACCAGCACGGGTGGAACAGCGACGTACTTAACAGGCGGCTACGTTTTGTATCCGGCCGCAGAAGTCTTAAGCGTTTACAACGCCTCAAGCAAGGCAGTGGACGGCGCGATGACATTGGCACCGAACACGGTGAGTTGGGCTGCTGGCGATCCTGTCGAACAGCCTCATTTCTTTCAGAGCCGCGTTGCAGCCGATGTGACGTATGTGACGCAATACCTACCGCGGCCTACGGC
>CAXUBG010000005.1:30988-37323 GCA_964249285.1 uncultured Terriglobus sp.
GGTATGAACGGTGCCTACTTGCAAGGGTGGGTTGTACGGAACGGAACGGTACCAACAGCATACTTCGGCAACGGTGGAACGCATCAGGTTCCTGAGGTCGGGGTAGCCGTGCAAGGGCCTTGGAACTCGTCCATGGACATGCAGGCTGGCGAGACGAATGGAATTATCATGCGCTGCAACTCGCATGGGTGTAACCGTTGGAATTCTGCATATAACCTGTTTGCATTGCAGAGCAGCGCATATTTCGATTACGTCAACTTCGCGCCCACAAGTTCGACAATGACGTTCAACATGCGCGGTTCGCAGTACAGTTTCTCGCCGTCAGCCTTTACGGCTGGAACGATCAATGCCACGACGATCAACGCAACACGGATCAACGGACTGCAGGCAGCGACAAGTTCGGCTGTGGGCGGAGTCACGCTGGGTCCATCCGCGACGGCGGCAGTGCTGGCAAATGTGGCTACCAGCGGCAGCGCATCGGACCTGACGAGCGGTACCATCGATCCCGCGCGCCTGCCCGCCGGGTACAACGGCGGTGGGGGCGGCGGAACCAGTACATGCGCGAGCAATGTAGCCTTCAGCGCAACGCCATCGTTTGCCGTCACATGCTCGGTGGCCACGTTTCACATGCCCCTTACTGGAAACGTGACAGGGGAGAGCTTTACGGGTCTCGCCGCAGGTCAGCAGATCACATTGATCTTTCAGGTCGGCAGCACGCCGGGGTACACCGTGCAATGGTCGTCACCGGTACACGGTGGATTTGTTACCAGCAGCGTAAGTGGCGCGGCCGGATATACCCAGGCAGGAAAGTACCTTCTGCAGCAGTTCGTCGTTGATACGGACGGCGTGACCCTTCTCAATCCGGGAGCTATCAATGAGTAATCGACGAGAGCGGGAGAGCCGCGTGTCCTGGGCAGCCAAACGGCTGCTCTTTTTTGTTGGCGTCGCCTGTGTGCCGGGTGCATTCGCGGGTGCGCAGAGCTCGGGTGTTCCGCCATTAATCAGTGGTGACTGTGCAGTAAATAGCAGTGGCCTGATCGCGTGCACGAAGACTAACGGTACAGGATTCGCGGCGTCGGCAACGGTGGACACAACAAACGCGGCCAATCTGTTGAGTGGGGCGGTGCCGGTGGCACGGCTAAGCAATGTGCCGAATTTGGTGAATCCGGTGCCTGTGCCTGCGGGGGGCGGGGAATACCCTATGCTGGACGGTACTGGGACAGTTGTTGGCGACGTAAGTGGAAACGGCAACGCGTTGAATTTCTGTGCAGCGCCGAACACTCCGAACTGGTACACCTACGGCCTGGCGTTTCTTGACTCCGGAACCGTGTCCGGCGCGAATACAGCGTGCCTGAATACACCATTTTCCAATTTCAACACCGTTTATTTCGCAACGATTTCGCCAACGCTTGTGCAGAACACTGGCTCAGGGTACTCGGGCCTGCCGTTCTTTACGAGCCCGACGATTTTCGGGCGGAGTGGGGGATCGGGCAGCATCATTATCGAATCACAGACGTATACCAATGCGTTTCAGCCGACCGTGTATCTCGGCGGCAATACCACGCTCAGCGACGGGTACGGCGGTGCGCACGTGTTTGGATTTACGTGCGGAAGCGGCGGCGGCAGCTTGGATCACTGGGTGGTGGATGCTCAGGAGCCGGCAAATTACCAGACCCAGGGCAGTTCGTGTTCGGCGATCCCGATTACAGGCGGCGTGTATCAGATCGGAACATTGCAGAATCAGGTAAGTAACGCGTTTCGCGGCGTGATTACATACATGATCGTGTATCCGGGACAGCATAGCGTAACGCAGATGCAAGCCGTGGAGAGATACATCCAGAGCAAGCTGGCCGCCCGGCCAACGTTGCCAGTGTACCCAAACCGGACGACCTCCCGCGCGCCTCAGTTTATTGCGCTGGGTGACTCGTTGACCGCCACGTACCCTGGCACAAGCCAGTGGACGGCGGCGTTGAACCTGAATAACACCTATCAGGTAAACAGCTACGCTATCTACGCGAACACCGCGTTTGATATGTGCAAGATGGGCGATCAGAGCTGGGCGCAAAGTATCGTTCCCGGACGGACGGTGCTGCACCTGTGGGCTGGAACGAACGATTTCAGCATTAACAACAAATCGGCGTCAGACATCTGGATGTCACTGGCGGCGTGCGGAACGAAAGCGAAGCAGATGGGAGCGAGGACGATTGTTGCAACCATGATTGACCGGGGTGGGAGCGGCAATCAGTTCATTGCCAAAAAGAATGCGCTGAACGCACTTTTGCGGTCCAGCTGGAAGGCGAGCGGGGCTTTTGACGCGTTGAATGATATCGCGGCAATTCCGGCGCTGGGCGCCGACAGTGCGTCGGCAAATACAACGGCAGCGAATACTGGCTGTTTCTTCAGCGATGGTATCCATCTGGTAGGGCCTGGATCCGGAAGCTGCGCGACAGTGGTCGTGAATGGAGCGGCAACCGCGCTCTCCGGGTATGGACTTGTGGGGCAGCTAGTATCGAATGCCGTGAATACGTTGGACGGCAGTTCCCAAGGGGCTCCGGATGTTACGGCGGCGAGTAGTTTCGTGGAAAGCTATGCGAACAATTTCGTAGTGCAGACGCCGACCGCGGCTGCGACGCATACCCTGGTGGATTGTCAGGGGCAGGCGTCGCCACGCACGGTTGTAAATGGATCAGCGTCGTTCGCGATTACAGCAGGCACGGTGAACTCGCAAAGCATTGTGGGTAACGCGACCATTGCACCGCAGACGACAGGAACGTTCACGCCTTTGCTGACGAGCGCATCGACTGGCGGCTGCAGTTGGCTGCGGACGCAATGACCGCGAACGATGCAATCGACACGTCTGAAGCAGACGAACGGCGGCGGTGAGTGGAAGCAACTGGGCGGCCTGCTCCAGAAGGCGGGCGGCGCCGCCTGGCTTGCGGAACGCCTGCTCACGGTGCGAGGCAAATCGGGCGTGCTGCAGCCGCTGCGTGCGAACCGGGCACAGCGGCACTTTGAGCGGCACCGTGGAACGCTCAACATCGTGCTGAAGGCCCGGCAAATGGGAATCAGCACATGGATTGCGGGACGCTTTCTGCTGAAAACCATTCTGGAGCCAGGAACGACGACTCTGATGGTGGCGCATACACGCGAGAGTGCGGAGGCGCTCTTCGCGGCCGTGGCGCGCATGTGGGAGAACCTGCCTGCGGAAATGCACGCTTCGGTCGCCACGCGCGGCCGGGCCAACGTGGGTCAGATGACCTTTCCGGCGGTGGATTCGGAGTTTCGGATTGCCAGCGCGAGCGAGCCGAATGCCGGGCGTGGACTGACCGTTCGCAACCTGCATTGCAGTGAAGTTGCGCGTTGGACCGGTGACGCCGCGGAGGTGCTTGCGGGACTGCGCGCGGCGCTGGTGCCGGGCGGTGAGCTGATTCTGGAGTCCACGCCCAACGGGGCCTACGGATGCTTCCATGCGGAGTGGCAGCAGGCGGGGGCCGAGGGCATGGTGCAGCACTTCTTTCCGTGGTGGTTTGAGCCGTCGTATGTGGGTATAGCGGCGCAACACCTTACGGCGGAGGAGGTGTCGCTGGTGACGCGTGAGGGGCTCACGGCGGAGCAGATTGGCTTTCGCCGTGAGCTTGCGCGGCGCTACGGTCCGCTGCGTGAGCAGGAGTTTGCTGAGGATGCGGTGGCGTGCTTTCGCACCAGCGGCGCGTGCTTCTTTGAGCGTGAAACTCTTGCCACGCGATGTGGCGAGGCGAGTGCTCCTGTCGAGAGGCGGCATGACGGTGCGTTGCTGGTCTGGCTGCCACCGTGCGCGGGACGAAGCTACATTCTGGGGGTGGACGCGGCCGGCGGCGGCAGCAGCGGAGACTTCGCGGCCGCACAGGTGATAGACAAGCAGACTGGCATGCAGTGCGCGGAGTTGCAGGCACGGCTGGGTCCGCGTGACCTGGCGCGTGCCGCGGCAGACCTGGCGCTTGAGTACAACGGTGCCCTGCTGGCGGTGGAGCGGAATAATCACGGCGCGGCGGTACTGGCGTTCCTGGAACAGGAGGCATCTGAGCGTGGCCGCCTGCGGCTGTACGCGGGGCGCGACAGGTTGGCAGGCTGGCTGACGGACGTATCGTCGCGGACGCGGATGTTGAGCGAATTTTCTGCGCTGTTCTCGCGCGAGCCGGCGTTGATCGTGAGTGAACGGCTCCTGCTGGAGTGCCGCAGCTTTGTCACGGACGAGCATGGGCGGGCGGCGGCGGCGCGCGGCGCGCATGATGATCTGGTGATGAGCATGGCCATTGCGCAGGCGGTACGCAGCCGGAGCCTTGCCGGTAACGTATGCTGCTGAGACGAAAGGTTGTGCGGAGTTGGCGGTTCAGGCGGTGCAGGCAATTCGCAGGATGCGGGGTGGAGCGCAGAGTCAGATGATGCTTGGCTCAGACGGCAACCTGTGGATCGTCAAGTTCCGGAACAATCCGCAGGGATCACGCGTGCTGGCCAATGAGCTAATCGCGACAAAGCTGGCCGAAGCCGTGGGCCTTTCCGTGCCGGCATCGGATACGGTGGATGTGAGCGCGTGGCTGATCGCGAACTCGCCGGAGATGTGGGTGGATCTTGGGCGCGGTGCCCGTGAATTGTGCGCGGAGGGATTGGCCTTTGGATCGGAGTTCGCGGGAGGCCTGATGCCCGGGCAGGTGGTGGACTACCTGCCGGATGAGAAGCTTTCCGAGGTGCGTAACCTCGGGGAGTTCTGCGGGATGCTCTGCATCGATAAGTGGACGGGCAACACGAATGGACGCCAAGCAGTGTTTCATCGCAAGCCGCGTGAGAAGCGGTACCGTGCGGTATTTATCGACCAGGGATTCTGTTTTCATGCAAACGAGTGGACTTTCCCGGATTCGCCACTTCGCGGGGTGTTTCCGCGCAATTTGGTGTACGAGCATGTCACCGGATGGAAGAGCTTCGAGCCGTGGATTACAGCGCTTGAGGAGATGCCGGCGGAAACGCTCTGGACGATTGCGGAGCAGGTTCCGGTAGAGTGGTACGGCGGAGATCCGGCGGAATTAGAGTCGTTGCTGGACGTTCTGCTGAAGCGGCGAAGCCGGGTGCGGGAGCTCATCACGGACTTTCGTGCATCGCAGCGCAATCCGTTCCCGGAATGGGGAGCGGCGGCGCGAGTGGTTGTGCCGCATACGTTCGAGGCGAATGAAGTGGCGTCTAAGTTTGTGATGTAGGGAGTTGCGGTTGGCGGAACGAATCCAGTGCGAGTTCTTCCTCGTGCGCTACGTGCCGGACGCGGTAAAGAACGAATTTGTGAACGTAGGCGTCATGCTGCGCGAAGCGGGGCGGACGGATACGACACAGGTGCGCTTTACACGCGATTGGAGCCGTGTACGCTGCATGGACCCCAACGCGGATGTCGAACTGCTGGAGGCGATTGAAGAAGATCTGGCAGTGCGCGTGCGGGTGTCTGTGCGCGATCAAAAGCCGGTGATGCAGTTGCTGGAAGAGTCGCTCTCCACATCGTTGCAGATCAGCGAGCCGCGTGGCGCGCTGGCCCTGTCCGTTGCCGCGGAAATGGACCAGCTGATGCGGATGTATGTGGAGCCGGTGCGGGAGCCCGTAGAGCGGCGCAGGAGCGGCCGTGCCGCGATCGTGGCCGCCATGCGGCGTGATTTCGAACGCGCGGGCGTGTGGAGCGTCATGCGGAAACGTATCGCCGCGAGCCAGTACACGCGGCCGGGCGATCCGCTGAAGCTGGACTGCGGCTACCGTCCCAATGGCGTGATCCGGATGTTCCAGGCGGTGTCGCTGGACGGTGACCTGGAAGCGGCAAAAGTGCTGGCGTTTGCCGCGGAGAAGCTCCGAGCGGGTGTGCAGCGCGCGGAGAATGCGTCGCTGGATCTGGCGGCGGTGATTGAGCCGCTGCGGAACCTTGCGAGTGGAGCCGGTGAGGCGGAGGACCGCTACCGGTTTGGCGTGGAAACAATGGAGGAGCAGGGTTTGCGCGTGCTTACGGTGAATGATCTGGGCCGGGCGGCGGAAACGGCGCGCCAGGAGTTGCGGATGTAATTTTCGCCGCAGGAGCGTGAACCGGGCGTGGCCAAATGGCCGCGCCTTTTGTGTTTTTGAAAGGGAGGTTGCGCGTGAATGTAGTCGACCGGATGCGAGGTGCGCTTCGCGGTTGGAAGAGTGAGGGTGCGCTGGAGGCCGCGGCTGACGCAGGCACGCGGAAGACGATGAGTCTGCCGGCGGTGCTCAGCCCGTGGCGGCCTGGCGGCAACCTCCATGCCATGCCGAAGCCAACACCGCAGAACCTGCGGCGGTTTGCGGAAACGCCC
>CAXUBG010000005.1:37333-40850 GCA_964249285.1 uncultured Terriglobus sp.
GAAACGCCCATTGCACGGCGGGCAATCAACGTCGTCAAGGACCGCATCAGCAGCCTGGATTGGCAGGTACGGCCGAAGCGGGATGCCGTCCTCAGCGAAGAGCTGCAAACGCGGCTGGCAGCGGTCCGGCGTGTGCTGGAGCAGCCAAATCCGTATGACAGTTTTCGCACGCTCATTGAGCCGGTCCTCGAAGACGTGATCGTTGGCGGCTTTGGCGCGATGGAGATGGAGCCGACCGGCGATCCCGCCGACCCGGTGCGGATGTGGGCGGTGGATGGAGCGACCATTGCGATGGACATGCAGTGGGCAGGCGATCCGGAGCAGGCGCGATACCTGCAGACGCCGCTTGGCTCCACGGAAAGTATTCCCCTGCTTGATCGCGAGCTGATGTATGTGCGGCTGAACCCGCGCACCCACACGCCGTTCGGCCTGGGCCGGCTGGAGGTCGCGTTTGAATCGATCAGCCAATTCCTGTCGGCACACCGCTATGCTGCAAAGCTGGCGAACAACAGCGTGGTGCAGTACGCGCTGTGGCTGGACGAGGCGACACCGCAGCAACACGAGCGGCTGATCCGGTGGTGGCAGGATGAGGTGGAGGGAACAGGCCAGGTACCGATCCTGTCCAGTCCCAGCAAGCCGGAGGTGCTGCGCTTTGCCGGCGGCACAGACGCGGACCTGCGGCTGCAATGGCAGGAGTTCCTGATGCGCATCATCGCGAATGCGTTTGACTTGCCGCCCATGCTGCTGGGCGTGCAGTCGGATGTGAACCGCAGCACGGCGGGCGAGCTTGCCGAGGAGGCCTTCCAATCGGCCGTGGTTCCGCTGGCCAAGCTGATCGCGGAGCACATCACACGCGACGTTTTCGCAAAGGCGCTGGGATGGGATGACGTGGAGTTCATCTTCAACGACCTGGTCTCGCGCGACGCGTCGGAAGAGGCGGCGATCCAGGTGCAGCTGATCGGGGCGGGCGTGCTGACGGTCAATGAGGTTCGCGCGCAGCGTGGCTTGCCGCCGCTCTAAGGAGGTGAAATCCAGCCGGCAGCGAACCGGGAAGAGCACAAGCAACAGCAGACAGAAGTGTGGAGGAAGAGTGCAGCTACGAGCGATGGCGGTGGAGTTTCCAGCAATGGCCGATCACCCCAACCGGGTGCCGTTTGAAGGCGTGCTGACGCTGGTGGACGCGGCCAGTGACAAGGCTCCCAGCGGGGCGCGCGGGCACCGGGTGGTGCTGACGCGTGAGGCGGCCGATGCGGCGCTGCCAAGCCTCCTGGGCATGGCGGTGGACTTCAAGACAGGGTGGGATGGGCATGACGCAAAGCAGAAGTGCGGCATCATCACGGCGGCGGAGATCGACGGCGATGCCATCCGGGTGCGCGGCTACCTGTTTGCGCGTGACTTCGCGGAAATGATGCGCGAGATTCACGCGCATGGCGACGAGACGCTGGGCATGAGTTATGAGCTGGCCGATGCGCATGTCGAAAACATGCGCGCGGACGTATGGCGGCTGACCAAGGCGACATTTACCGGTGCGGCTATTCTATTGCGCTCCAAGGCCGCCTACCGGAACACCAGCTTCCGTGTCTCTCGGGCGGAAGCGGGTGCCATGCCCATGGCTGCTTCGTGCAGCACGCGCAGGCAGGTCAAGCTGCGCACGGGCCGCGCGCCCGCGATGGAGCCGGTGCCGCAACGCCGGGTCAGCCAGCACAGCGCGGGCCGCTGAACAGACGAGAGGAAAAGGGAGAGAGCGAATGGAAGAGAAAAACGTGTTGGAGCACGTGGGTCCGATTGTTGCCACGGAAGAGCCGGTTGACAGCGCTCATGCAGCCATGGCGGATTTGGACCGGCGGATTCGCCAGGTCGAAGCTGCGATCGGTGAACTGCGCAGCGAGCAGCTCGACATCGTGCCTGCGCAACTGCGGCGCAAGACGGTCCCGGCGCACGGTGGATCGTTTCTGGCCAAGGGTGCGCACGAGCCGAATGAAGCGGCTCCGGTGGACGAGGTACTGCGCAGCTTGAGTATCGAGCAGCGTATCGCCGTGAAGAGCGGTCTGTTGCGCGCAGGCCTGCTGCGTTAGAACCAAGGTCCGTGCAACACGCGGGTGCGGCGGCTGCCGCGCCCTTTTTGCTTTGCGAACAAGGAGAGAAGAAGAGAATGATTGCACAGTTCAGGGACATTCACGCCGCGGCGGATTACATCGGACCAGGTGCCATCGAAGTCCCGCAGTACCAGACCGAGATCACGGACATTGTTCGCCGGCGCGGCGCATTCGGCCAGCGCATCAAGCAGGTGCCGGCGACCGGCCATCCGTCGCGCTTCTTTGAGGAGACCGGCATCCCTTCGCCATCGCTTGCGGCGGGCTTCGTCGATCCGCGCAACATCGTGCCGCCGGTCGTCAGCCCAACCAGGGTGGAGCGCTCCGTACCGCTGAAGGCGCTGGTGGCCCAGTTGAATTACAACCTCTTCGACATGGAAGTTGGATCGCAGCAGAGCCAGTTTGCCTATCTGCAAGCGAAGGACCTGGCCGACACGGTGGAAGGCGTCATGCGCACGCATGATCTTGCGCTGTGGAACGGCGCGGACACCAGCCTGAGCACGCCGACCAGCACGCAGTACTTCGGTGCCGCGGCGCAGATCGTGAGCGGCGGCAATACCGTGACCATCGGCGCGAATAACAGCATCGTGGACGGCTTGAAGTCCGCCGTGGCGCAGATGGTTGCGAACACGAACTATGGTGTCCGCCCGACCGCCATCTATGCGAATCCGGTACTGCTGGATCTCCTGGATCGCGAGTTGAAGGGCGTCTTCAACGTGGTGCTCAACACCAAGAGCATCGAGGGCGGCCTGACGGTAAAGATGCTCTCGACGCAGGCGGGCGATCTGCCGCTGATCCCGGAGTGGACGCTTGGTTACACCGGCACGCCCGGCTCCGGTTCCGCGGTGCTGCCGGCGTACATCGTTACGGAAGACATGATCGAGTATCACTGGTTGACGGACCCCAATCCGCGTGTCTTCCAGCTTGGCCTGCCCGGCTCACTAGCCTCACAGTATGTCGTCGTGAAGTTTGGCGGCATGGTGGTGAAGGGCGCAAGCTACGCACATTACCAGGTGCTGGTTGATCGCTAGACCTTGGCGCTTCCAGCAGAGGGGGCAGCCTTTGGGCTGCCCTCTTCTTCTTGAGTTCAGATTGGCGGATGCCATGCATTGCGTGGCGTCCGCATTGGAGAAAGGCCGAAACGAATGCAGTACCTGAGTACGTCGGATTACCTCCCGTTCGGATTGAGCGCGGACCTGAGCGACGATCTGGTCACAGCGGCGTCGGCGCTGATTGACAGCTATTGCAAGCGGCAATCACTTGGCATCACCCGGTATACGGAGCGGCTGCGGCTGGCTCGCCATCGCGGCGTTCAACTGAGCAACACTCCGCTGGCAGCAGCCACTGCGGGAGCTTCGCCTCTGGTTGGGGTACGCGGACGCCTGCGCCGCCGCTATGCCGAACTTACCTATCCGCTGCTATGG
>CAXUBG010000005.1:40860-43514 GCA_964249285.1 uncultured Terriglobus sp.
CTGCTATGGGAGACGATGCTGTTTCTGCCCACCGATGAGTGGGCCG
This sequence comes from uncultured Terriglobus sp., assembly GCA_964249285.1. GTDB lineage: Bacteria > Acidobacteriota > Terriglobia > Terriglobales > Acidobacteriaceae > Terriglobus. The sequence goes on from CAXUBG010000005.1 coordinate 40,907, forward strand.
ACGTAGACGTCACCACCATCGACATCGCACCGGACGGTGCGCTGTATCTTGCAACGGGCCTGTTTGGCTGCATGTACAGCGAATTGGAAGTGACCTATACCGCAGGCTTCGCGGATACGCCTGTACCGGTGAAGGTGGCATGCGCGCAGATTATCCGCAATGCGCAGGCGATGCCCGCGCTGACCTTGCGAACACAAAGCATTGACAAGATGCGCATGGAGTACTTCAGCGGCACGCTGTTGGACGCGGACGTGCAACGCATCCTGCAGCCCTACGTTTCGCAGAGGATAGGTTGACCATGGCGACCAATTATCTTGCGGAGGGGGCGCTTCGGGCAGCCCAAGTGCTGGTGGCCACGTTGGGCGCGAGCCGGGTGCAGCTGCAGATTGCCTCGCCTCCCATCGCCGGTGATGACGGGGAGGAACTCGGTCTACGGACACCGGTCTTTCAGACGGAAACACTTGCGCCGGTTGCCATTCGGCAGGTAACGCAAAACACGGAGGTGCTGGTTGCGGCCGGCACGCTGGAGGCGGTTCTCGGCGTAGAAGGCAGTGGCGCTATCGCAACCGCGATGCTGACCGTCACGGGCGTCCAGATCGAGGACTTGATGTATGTTGCCACGGGCATTCAGCAGATTAGCGTCGGCAGCAGGGATGTACTGTACCGCTTGCTGCTGCGCCTGCCTGGCACGGAGGTGGTGTGATCCATGCAAAGCGCTAAAGACAGTTTCTACATAGCCCTCCGCGACCGTCTCGCGGCGGTCAATCCGTACCGCACGATCGCGGTGCGTGGCGCGCTGCGGCCGGCTATTGTTGTTCCGGAAAACGAACTGGATTGTGAGGCAGCTGATCCTCTCGAGACTTTCCTGATCTTCTGGGAAGACGAGGTAGTCGACACGACCGAGGCGCTGCCCCTGCACACGATGCCAAGTCAGATCCGGTACACGACGCAGGGAACGAAAGAGTTGACCGGCATGGACCGGGGCCGCGTGTTGGCGGCGATGGATCGCGAACTGCTGGCAATGCTGCAACCACAGACCGCGGCGAAACAGGATTTCAGGAGCACGCCAGCCACGGTGATGCAGACCGTTATTTTCTGGTCAACAGCAAAGTTTGGAGCGGCGGTGGTGAAGGATGGACAAATTTCGCGAACGGTAACGGTCAGTGTCTTCTCCCACCAGGAAGCGGGTGAGTAGATGGCTACAGCTATTCAAAGCGTGTCGCTGCAATCCACAGCGATACAGGCGTACTTCGCGCCCGTGGATCGCACAAATGCTGTGACCGTACCTTTTGACCCCGGCAGCATGGGACGCTTCGTCTTGAAGACTCCGCCGCTGGGCTGGTTCAGCGCGGGCCAGGTGCAGAGCTTCAAGCGGACACCGCAATCCACCCTGACGCCGGTCTTAAGCGGCGCACCGGCTGTGGCAAAGGTGCAGACACGCACCGCGCTGGGCGAAGAGGTGCAGTTCGAACTGTCCGCGTGGAGCCGCATCGGCATGGTGCTGTCAGCTGGCGTGCAAACGATGAACCTGCTCGCCGCGGAAGTGGGCGCGAATGCAAACCCGTCTGGAGCACCGGCGGCACCGGCAGAGACGCTACTGAGTGGATCAACAGCATCGACCCTGCAACTAGCCCCCGCTACCACGGTACAGCCCGGCGACATTGTGGTGGTTGATCAGGATTACGCAGGACAGAGCGGCTACCTGGGCACGGGTGCTCCGGGGGCATACCTTGCGAACGCTTCGAATGCCATCGACGCCGACTTTATACGGCGCGTGAGCTATAACGTGAGCCGCGTGCTCTCCGTTACGTCCGGTGTGGTGGTGCTGGCGGCGCCATTACCCGCAGGCAATCCAGCACTCGGCATGAAGGTGTCCCGGGTGATGGGATTCGTGGACCGGGCGGGTGGTGCTTTTGCTCCAGAATGGTCCGGACTGTTTGTGCTGGATGGTTTCCAGGGCGACCGGTTGCTCCTGCACTACCCCCGGCTGCAGCCCGCGACAGGCGAAGCGGGAGAAGCCATGACCGTGCTGGCACCCGGGGTAAACCGTTGGAGACCTGCGGCACGCTTACGCGCACTGCCAATCACCGACGCCAATGACGGTGCCGCGTCCGTTTGCTTCCGGACGTATCTGCCCGCGCCCATGCGGCTGGTGTAGGAGCGACCATGATTCTGACGATCGACAACAACGACGGCCTGGGCGGCATCGACTACACGCAGGCTCTGCTGGCGAAAGCACCCTTAACCATCACGCGACGGCGCGGCGCATGGACGGCCTGCTCGGGCAGCCTGGATCTGTTGGGCACCGGCCTGCCTGTGCCGCAAAGCCGCGCGCGTGTCCAGGTGACGGATGCCGCTGGCAACGTGCTCTTTCAAGGTTTCGCCCGCACAACCACCACGTCACTTGCAGAGGCGCAGACTGCCTCTGGTGTGGAGGACCGTCAGCAGTTCTTCGCGTTTGAGCAACAATGGCTCACACAACTCGAACCGGTAAAGGAGCTTCAGCCTGCGACGGCAGCTTCTCATACGCTCGGCGAGAGTGACGCTAAGATAACGGTCGCGAGTTCGTCCACGACCCATGCGGACGAACTTGCCACCGACGTGACCG
>CAXUBG010000006.1:0-1461 GCA_964249285.1 uncultured Terriglobus sp.
CAACCTTATGATCGTCTCCATCCGCAAGAGCTACGCTGGCCACGCGCGCAAGGTGATGAGCGGCATCTGGGCACTGGGACAGGCCATGTTCACTAAATGCATCGTTGTGGTGGACGAAGACTGTGACGTGCAGGACGTGGGTGAGGTGGTTTTACGTGTTGCGAACAACATTGACCCCGAGCGGGATATCCAGTTCACGCTTGGGCCGGTGGATTCACTCGACCACGCGTCGCGGCTGCCGAATTTCGGATCGAAGATGGGGATTGACGCCACGCGCAAGTGGGCCGCAGAAGGCTTTACCCGCCCCTGGCCGGAGATGCTGGCCATGCCTGCGGATGTAAAAGCGCGCGTGGACGCGATCTGGTCCAAGCTTGGCATCGCCTAGTTCAGCAGCTGCTAAACACAAGTACGCGCACACGCCGGAATTCCGAGGACACTGCGTTCCGCTCCTTTGTGGTTCCCAGATTCCGGCTCTATTTGTTCCAGATCGAACGAAGCTTCCAGATGCGCCCGGTGACCGTGGTATTAGAACCAAATGGAACGATGCCGAGAGACTGCGACGGTGGGAAGATGAGATTGGTCATGGCAAGGCTGCCGTGCTGAGCAAAGATCTCGACGGAGTTGCGGTCCACGATAATGCGAATATCGCGTCCCCGGTGAGCCGCAAGCGCGGCCTCCGTCCTGACTGGGAAGTTGGGAGTAACCTGCTGGCCCGCATGGGTTCGATCCACATACAGCTTGTCCGCTGCAAAACCGACTTCGGTCCAATGAGTGTCATCGGAGTACAGCCGCACGCCAGACGAGTCGGAACCGCCGGCCGGGAACGAAACCTGCAACTCCGCTGGGGAGCTTGTCACGAAAGGTTCTGCATCGCGCTTGCCGTCGAGCACGGCGCGAAACGTGACTCCAGTGCCCTCGCGCAGCGGCTCGGTTAGGGGAGCTTCAACCAGCGTTAACCCATCCTGGTCCCGCAAGTAAGTGAGCATGCGTGGCATGGTCATCTGGCCGCGCCATGGTGAGGTCGGCAGCGTGTCCGCATATTGCCAATCGTTCATCCATCCGATGAGAGTTGGCTTCGCTCCTCGCGGCAGATCGTTGTAGGAGATAGCGCAATAGCTGTCTTTGCCGTAGTCTGTCCAGCCGTGCGCGCCGGGGTCACTGCTCTGCGTGAAGGTCTTACCGTCGAAGTGTCCGAGGAAATACTGCTCGCCCGAGCCGCCCTGCAGGCCTCCGGGGTTAATACCAACCTTCATTGCCCACATGCTGCTCTTGCCGTCAGCAGATGGCACCTTCAGCATGTTTGGGCACTCCCACTGGCCACCGGTTGCGCCTGCCGGGCCGAACGTGCTGAGCCTGGTCCATTGCTTCAGGTCAGGCGACGAGTACAACGCCCCCTGGTGCTCGTTCGGCAGCGGTACGACCAGCACCCAACGCTTTGTGACCTCGTTCCACGAACCCCCG
>CAXUBG010000006.1:1471-26509 GCA_964249285.1 uncultured Terriglobus sp.
TTTACCGCTGTAGCGTGTCCCGGGGCGGCCGCGGTCCTGGCTGACGGCAATGTTCTGCGCTTCCAACCGGGTGCTGCCCTCGCCTTTGTGGCCGGTGTAGATCGCAACAAGGCACGGCTTGCCGCCTGCACAAAGGCCGCTCGTGTTCGCTTGGTCGACGACGACGCTGCCGGTAAAGACCATTTCGCCATCGTGCTCGGCGAGAGCCTGGGGCAGTTCCTCCCAGTGCAGCAGGTCGCGGCTGACGGCGTGTCCCCAGCCGATGTGTCCCGGGACCATCGCGTTCGGGTTGTACTGGAAGAAAAGGTGGTATTCGCCTTCGAAGTAGACGAGACCGTTGGGGTCGTTCATCCAGTGCTGTGCCTGCGAGAAGTGCACCTGTGGACGGTATGGTTCGTTGCGCGGCTCCTGCGAGGAAGCGGCGAGCATTAAGACGGATAGTGCAGCGAACGACATTGAACGTCTTCGGCGCGGCATGGATCTTCCCCTCGTGAGCGGGACAGACGGTCAGGGTGCGTCCGATCCCTGCCCACCTCGGCCCTTCGTATGCGTCGTCAGCTTCTTTAGGAAGAATTCCTGAAAGACGCCGTTCATTGCGTCCCCTGCGATCCCGAGCAAGCCGTTTTCGACGGTCAGACTGGCACCTTGCCGGTCCTCCGGTGCATAGTACAGGTTTGAGAGAGCGCCTGCCGACACATCGCCCAGCATCCCGGACCAGTTTGGCTGCGGGCGGCCGTTGTCGCCGCGTGTGACCACGGCGCGGGTTGTGGCGTACCAGAACCTCGACCGGATGCTACCCGTGCCTTTGTAGAAGTACCGCGGGTCCTGATGAAACAGGGAAGGAAGGACCGCACCGCCCAGGAACGTGCCGGACACAAGGTTGCCGAGACCCGCACCGTAGCGGCGGCCGTAGCCCTTCGCACCCTGTCCGTACCCGGGAAAGGAGTTTGCCGCCTGTTGCACGCCGGCAACGACGCCCACCAGCAGCAAATTGCCGGGATCCCGGGCATTCTCCCAAGCCAGTCCGAACTTCTGCCGGGACGAGAGGGAAGCCGCGTGCCACTCGTATGTGACGAAGAAGTTGGGAAACATGCCGATGAGCCGCTGAGTTTCTTCCAGTGATACTTCGGCCTGGGCGACCTCGCTCTCCGATGCGGTGACGGTCACGCTGGCGCTCACGGGCGGAATTTGCAGCGTGATCGAAAGCTGCGCTGTGCCGCCCTGCTCTGGCAGGAGCGCTTGGTAGCGTGCCGGCAAGAAACCCTGCATTGTAACCGTGACGATGTAGCTGCCCGTTCGTACGCCGTCCCACGCGTAGGAACCATCCATGGCTGACTCTGTTACGCGCAGCACCTGCGAGCCGGAGGAGAGAGAAAGATGCGCTCCAGCGATGGGGCCACCGCTGCTGCTGCGAATGACGCCGCGGAGGTGGCATGTACCCGGTGCGTCCGGCATTGCGGCTGTTGCTGGAAGTGTGACTGCCGGCTGCGGCGTGCTGGAGGCCTGAGCCTGCAGCCGTGGATCCGCGGCGAAACCCGCCAGCAGGCAAAGGTGAACACCGAGACCGCCGCATTTGCCGGAGAAGCCCTTCACTGTGTTCTGAGATGCGAATGTGAGTCACTCAGAGCCATTGCGCCAAACGCATGTGCATCTTACTCTGTACCTGAGATTCACTGGCAGAGGAGACGAGGTGAGGCGAAAACCGGCGATGCATTGCGTGACTCCCTTTGCTGGTCTCCTGCTTGCGATTTTGGCCCTTGCCACAAGATCCGCGTATGCGTCACTGACCGTCCTGGTAGGGGAGCCATTTGGCAAGTTTGGAACGATGATGCCAGTTGGCCACACCGCCATTTATCTGGACCATGTCTGCGCGGACGGTCCGCTGAAAGTGCGGGGGTGCTTGCCCGGTGAAGCGCCTGGCGTGGTGCTCGCCAGATATCACTCCATCGGCAAGTACGACTGGCTGGCAACGCCCGTAATGCAATTCCTCTATGCGCGTAGTCGCGCGGATGATGTTCCTGCGTACGCGACTCAGGAGATGGTCTGGCAGATGCGCGAGGAGTACCGTGAGAAGTATCTGCGTACAGTGGTGCCGGACGGCAGTGAGGGTCACTTTTACGGCGATGGCCGGGCCGCCGGGGCTAAGGAGCTTGAGGAGTGGTGGGAGTCCGCTGGTATAGCCTACAACCGCCGTGTATGGGCGTACGAAGTGAATACCACGCCCGGGCAGGATCTGCACCTAATTGAGGTAATGAATGCCAGCGACAACCGGCATGAGTACCGGCTTGGCGACGCAAACTGTGCGAACTTCGCCGCGGACCTGGTGAACCTCTATTATCCAGGTGCAGTGCGAAACGATCGTATCGCCGATTTCGGCTTGATGACTCCAAAGCAGGTGGCGCGCAGTCTCTCCGAGTACGCGGGCGTCCACCCGGAACTCAGCCTTCGGGTGTGGGAAATTCCGCAGATTCCGGGCAGTTTGCGCCGCAGCCGTCCCGTTCGGGGTGTTGCCGAAGGCACCTTAAAGACGAAACGATATCTCTTCACGCTTGTGGCGATCCAGCCAGAAGTTCCCATTGTGCTCGCTGTCGTGTACTGTTGGCATGGCCGCTGGACGGTTGGCGAGAGGGCGCAGCGGTGGCCAGGCGCACCGCAGACGTGGTTGCAAACAGCAGCGACGTTTACGCCGGGTGCCCACGCTGACGGAGCGGAAAAGCAGCGTACAGTCTCTCCCTGAGTAGAGCGAGCAGGGCGATGCAGCGCTGACGGGACAGTACCGTCCGGGCGACCCACCAGTATGCCGGCATCCTCCCTTGGGTTATTGGCCAGCGACGCTCCTCATCGTCAGTGCGTGCAGGTTTCGCGCCCATCGCGCCGGTTTTTTGTCTCCGGTGAGGATGAGCTTGAAGGCACCGTCCGTCGTAAGCGGCTCACCGCCTTTGCTGTCAGCCACGATGGCCTCTCCGCTGCGGCATTCCGGATTGGTGTCACACAGTGTAATTGCCACCTGAAAGTCATCCGTCGCGGATGCTACCACGATCTGCATATTGGCCGAAACCTTTGGCCCTGAACCCTGCGTGACCGAGACCATCGCCAACAGGTCCTTGACGGGAACGCCGCTGTAGCTTTCATCCTGGTTATTGTGCGGGTTGTGCACCGTTGCGGTGACGTGAGAAAGCGCTTTGAAGTCTGACGGAAGCAGCCTTCTTGATGCTCCGCTTAAACCGGTGACGACGAGTTCCGTCGAGGGTTTCGCCGCGGGCTTGTTCGCAGCCACGCCGGCATGGTTTTCCATTTGCGCCACAGCCAACGCGGGTCCCAGCAGGAATCCGCTCAAAAGCATGAACCGCGTCATTTAGACACTCCGAAGGTTTGCCCGGTCAGATTATTCCGGATACAACGAGTGTAGTTGTATAGGAACGTTTCACGCATTCGGGTATATTCGCCCAGCGTTTGGAATGGGCGCTTCGATGGATCGCCATTCAACAGGTAGACAGTCGCTACTACGTGTGTCTGATCGTCGATGGCCATGTAGATGCCGAGCGTATTACCCTGGAGGTCCTTGCGATCGAGCCCGGTAATAAACTGGCCGCTCTGCGTTGCCTTCCGCTTTGTGTTGCGTATGGCGTTCGGATCGGATGCGGCAATGTCGTCAAAGTCGTCGAGCAACAGCTTGCGGTTTCCAGCAAAGTTTTCCTTGGGCAGCTGCTCGACCTTGACGTTCGCGTAGGCACCACTCTGCGGATAGCCGAACACGACGCGCCGGCCCGCAACCAGCGGCACAAAGGTTGTCGTGCCATGGCTTTGCACCGGCCGCTGGAGGACGTTTGCCGGCATGGCTGTGTCCTCAATGATCTGGAGCCCATCCGGAAAGGTGCAGGATTCGTAGGCTTTGACTTCAGGGGATTGCTGCGCCTGTGCGGCAATCGCCCACAGTGCACAGAGCGCAAGGAGGAGGGTTGCAGGGAAGCGCCTCATGTCTGAACACTACCGAAGCCCCGGCGTATACTCAAGCTCATGTCAGTCGTGAAGAACATCACCGGCATCGCCAAGGGCATGAGCATCACCTTCAAGGAGATGCTTCAGCCTTCCGAGGTGGAGAACTACCCGGATGGCCCCGGTCCGATGCGTGGCGCAATCTTCCAGGAGCGTTACCGCGGCAAACACCAGTTACAACGGGACGAGAACGGCCTGGAGAAGTGTGTTGCCTGTTTCCTGTGCGCGGCGGCGTGTCCTGCGAACTGCATCTACATCGAGGCTGCCGAGAACACGGAAGAGGTGCGCATCTCTTCTGCCGAGCGCTATGCTAAGGTCTACAACATCGACTACAACCGCTGCATCTTCTGCGGCTACTGTGTTGAAGCGTGCCCCACAGACGCCATCACCCACGGCCACGGCTTTGAACTCGCCAGCCTGAACGCGACCAACCTAGTCATGCGCAAGGAAGACCTGCTGGTTTCCCTGGCACCGGCGCCGCTCATGCTTGGGTCGAAGCAGGATGAAGTCGAGCTGCTTTCGTAAGCAGCGGAGCAGGCAGTGCCAAGCCATTGCGCGGTTCTTCGTGAGGCGCAATCATAGAGAGATGACACCCCTTGAGCTTCTCGAAGCGCCTGTGAGCGCCGTGCCTGTTCAGTTCGACTCAACAAATCCTTTCTTTGCTCCCAGCAGTCTTCCGTGGAGCGCGCCGCCGTTCGATCAGATCCAGGAAGTGCACTACATGCCCGCCTTTGAGGCTGGCATGGCTGCTCAGCGCGCTGAGGTGGACAGGATCATTATGAACAGCGCACCACCCTCGTTTGACAACACGCTGGTGGAGCTGGAACGGAGCGGCCAACTGCTGTCGCGTGTCGGGAGCGTCTTTTTCGCGATCGCCAGCGCGCATACCAGCCCGGCGCTGCAGCAGATGCAGCAAGAGATTGCGCCTAGGCTCTCCGCGCACAGCGACGCCATTCATCTGGACCAGCGCCTCTTCGCGAGGATTCAGGCGGTATACGAGGTGCGGGCCTCCCTTACTCTGGATGATGAATCGCGCAGGCTGCTGGATCTAACCTATGACGGATTCGTCCGGTCGGGTGCTCTGCTCTCAGAGCCTGACAAGAACACGCTAAAGGCATTAAACGCCGAGCAATCGAAGTTGCAGGCGAAGTTCCAGAATTGCGTGCTGTCTGCCATGAAGGAGGGAGGCCTGCACCTCACCTCCCGTGAGGCGCTGGACGGGCTGGACGAGCCGGAGATCGAGGCCGCTGCCGATGCAGCGAAGTCTCGCGGTCTTGAAGGTTTTTATCTGACTTTGCAAAACACCACAAACCAGCCCGCGCTGACTTCGCTGACACATCGCGAGACACGCCGTGCACTCTGGGAAGCATCGCTTCAACGCGCCGAGAGAGGCAATGAGAGCGATACGCGCGACATGATCGTCCGGATAGCGCAGCTGCGGTCGCAACGTGCGGCGATGTTGGGATACGAGAACTACGCCGCATGGAAGCTGGCCGATCAGATGGCGCGAACGCCTGATGCCGCAATGAAGTTCATGAATGCACTGGTGCCTGCCGCGGTCGCCGGCGCGGCAGCAGAAGCGGCCGCCATGCAGTCCATCATTGATGGGGAGAGCGTTCGCTTCCAGCTTGCGCCGTATGATTGGGCATTCTATGCCGAGCAGGTACGCAAGCAGAAGTATGACCTGAACGAAGACGAGCTGAAGCCCTACTTCGAATTGCATCGTGTCTTCCACGATGGCGTTCTGTATGCGGCCACGCAGTTGTACGGCCTCACATTCCAGCAGCGGACAGACCTGCCGGCTTGGCATCCCGATGTGGTCACATATGAGGTCTTCAATGAGGACGGATCTCACCTGGCTTTGCTGTACTGCGACTTCTACAAGCGTGACTCTAAACGTGGCGGCGCTTGGATGACGTCGCTGCTGCATCAGTCGCGGCTGCTTGCGGAACGACCCATCGTGTGCAACGTCTGCAACTATACCAAGCCTGCAAAAGGTGAGCCTGCGCTGCTGAGCTTCGATGACCTGCAAACACTCTTCCACGAATTTGGGCACGCGCTCCACGGTTTCCTGTCTGACGTCAACTATCCGAGCTTCTCTGGGACGAGCGTGGCGCGCGATTTTGTTGAGTTTCCATCACAGTTCAACGAGCACTGGAGCACGTACCCTGCTGTTTTCGCAAACTATGCAAAGCACTGGCAAACCGGCAAGCCGATGCCCAACGATCTGCAGGCAAAGATGCGCTCGGCAAAGAACTTCAACGGCGGCCACGCTCTGACGGAGGTACTCGCCGCCGCCGAACTGGACATGCAGTGGCATACGCTTCCCGCGGAAGCCGAACCGCAGGACCCGGAGGCGTTTGAGCAGGCGGCACTGGAACGCTGCGGGATCAACGTGCCGGTGGTGCCGCCGCGGTATCGTTCGACCTACTTCTCACACAGCTTTGGAGGGGGTTACTCGGCCGGCTACTACGCCTATCTGTGGGCGGAGATGCTGGACAGCGACGCCTATCATTGGTTCGAGCAGCATGGCCGACTAACACGGAAAAACGGAGAGCGCCTACGGCAAATGGTGCTGTCGCGCGGCAACAGCGCCGACCCGGCGGAACTCTACCGCAAATGGGCTGGACGCGATCCTGTGATCGGACCCATGCTGCGACAGCGCGGCATTCCAGATTCGGCGGTCTCAGCGTAAGGGCAGAACGTTGCGTTCTGTTTTTATAGCGTCGCAGGCTCGGGTTCCATCTTCTGTGTTGCTGTCCGTTGTTCCGGGTCATAGTGCAGGTTCGGCCCTAGCCATCGCTCTACATCGGCCAAGGTCATGCCTTTGCGGCGTTGGTAATCCGCCACCTGATCGCGGTCGATCTTACCAAGGCTGAAGAAGCGCGACTCTGGATGCGCGAAGTAGATACCGCAGATGCTGGCACCTGGCCACATGGCGTACGACTCCGTGATTTCGACGCCAGTGTTCTCCTGTACATTTAGGAGCCGCCAGATTACCGCCTTCTCAGTGTGGTCGGGACAGGCCGGATATCCCGGCGCGGGACGGATGCCGCGGTATTTTTCATTCAGCATTTCGGGGATGGACAGGCTCTCGCCGCACCCATAGCCCCATGCGTCGCGCACCTGCTTGTGCAGGCACTCGGCAAAGGCTTCGGCCAGGCGGTCGGCAAGCGCCTCTGCCATGATCGCGGAGTAGTCATCGTGTGCGGTGATGAAGCGTTGTGTCAATTCCTTAACGCCAATGCCAGCTGTCACGGCGAATACACCAATACTGTCCCGCAAACCTGTGTCGTGCGGCGCAACGAAGTCCACGAGCGAGCGGCATGGTTCGCTCCTTTCGCGATTCGCCTGCTGACGTAGAAAGTGGAAGCTGTCCAGCAGTTCTGTCCGCGTCTCACCGGTGTAGATTTCGACATCCTCGCCAACCGCGTTCGCGGGGAACAGGCCGTACACTCCACGTGCCGTCAGCAGATTGCCACGGACGATCTCCTCCAGCAGTGTTTGCGCATCGGCAAAGAGCTTGCGTGCTTCTTCGCCCTGCCGGGTATCGTTCAGAATGCGCGGATACAGCCCCTTCAACCCCCAAGTGTGAAAGAACGGCGACCAGTCGATATATTCGCGCAGTGTCGCCAGCGGAAAGTCGTTCAGCACGCGGACGCCGTGAAACGACGGTTGCGCAATGTCCTCCGGCCGCCACGTGATGGGTGTGCGCCGAGCACGTGCCTCAGCAAAGGGCAGAAGCGCCTGCTTCGGCGCTAGATGTGCTGTGCGCAACGCCTCGTACTCTGCCTGATGCTGCTCAACGAACAGCGCCCGGCTATCTTCGCTAAGCAGGCTCGTACTCACCGGCACGGCCCTGCTGGCATCGGTAACGTGCACAACAGGATGTTTGTAGTGCGGTGCTATCTTGATCGCCGTATGTGCGCGGCTGGTCGTGGCACCGCCAATCAGCAGCGGGATCGTAAAGCCCTGCCGCTCCATCTCCCGCGCAACATGCACCATCTCGTCAAGCGACGGCGTAATCAGGCCACTCAGCCCGATGATGTCCGCATTGACCGCCTTCGCCCGCTCCAAAATCTTCTCCGCGGGTACCATCACGCCCATGTCGATCACGTCGTAGTTGTTGCAGGCCAACACCACGCCCACAATGTTCTTGCCGATGTCGTGCACATCGCCCTTTACCGTCGCCAGCACGATACGCCCCTGCGTGCGTACCTCCTGCCCGGTGGCGGCCAGGGCAGCTTTTTCCTCCTCCATGTAAGGGGTGAGGTACGCAACCGCTTTCTTCATCACGCGCGCGGACTTGACCACCTGCGGCAGAAACATTTTGCCCGCGCCAAACAGGTTGCCCACCACGCTCATACCGGCCATGAGAGGACCTTCGATCACCAGCAGCGGCCGGCCAAGCTTTGCACGTGCCTCTTCCGTATCTGTATCGATATAGGTGTCAATACCTTTGACAAGTGCGTGCGACAGGCGTTCCTCGACGGAACCGTTGCGCCACTCCTCTAGCTTCTTCTCAGCCTTTTCCCCTGTGCTCGTGCTCTTCAGAGCCTCGCCGAACTCCACCAGCCGTTCTGTCGCGTCAGGACGGCGGTTCAGCAGCACATCTTCCACCAGCACCTTCAGGTCCGGATCGATCTCTTCGTAGACCTCGAGCATGCCGGCATTGACGATGCCCATGTCCATGCCCGCGCCAATCGCGTGGTAGAGGAACGCGGAGTGCATCGCCTCGCGCACCTTGTTATTGCCACGGAAGCTGAAGGAGATATTTGAGACCCCGCCGCTTACCTTTGCGTGCGGCAGATTCTGCTTGATCCAGCGTGTCGCATTGATGAAGTCGATCGCGTAGTTATTGTGCTCGTCCATACCCGTTGCGACAGTCAGGATGTTCGGGTCGAAGATGATGTCCTCTGGCGGAAAGCGGACTTCGTCCACCAAGATGCGGTATGCACGTTGGCAGATGCGGCACTTGTCCTCATACGTAGCGGCCTGGCCTTGTTCATCGAACGCCATTACTACAACCGCTGCGCCATATTTCAGCACCGTGCGCGCGTTCTGCCGGAACTTACCGTCGCCCTCCTTTAGCGAGATCGAGTTCGCGATGCCTTTACCCTGCAGGCATTGCAGGCCAGCCTCGATCACCTCCCACCTGGAGGAGTCGATCATGAAAGGAACCTTGGCCACTTCAGGCTCGCTGCCCAGCAAGGACAAGAAGCGCCGCATCGCCGCTACGCCGTCGATCATGCCCTCGTCCATGCAGATGTCGATGACGTTGGCGCCGTTCTCCACCTGCTGGCGCGCGACACTGACCGCGTCCTCGAACTTACCCTCGCGGATCAGCTTGGCGAACTTCGGCGAACCCGCAACGTTGGTGCGCTCGCCCAGCATGATGAAGACACCTTGCTGCTGCGCGAACGGCTGCGATCCGGAAAGGCGCAGCGGCTTAAAAGAGCTGTCTGCGTTCATGCGGCAGCCCGATCTGCGACATGGCTTAGCGGCCGGGGCGCGTGGTGCTCCAGCGCTCTTGCAATCGCGGCAATGTGCTCTGGTGTGTTGCCGCAGCAGCCGCCCGCGATGTTGATCAGGCCGTCCACAGCGAATCCTCCAAGAAACCGAGCCATGTCCTCTGGCAGCAAATCAAATCCGGTTGGCGACAGCGGATTGGGCAATCCAGCGTTCGGGTAGCACGAGATTGCAACGTCCGCCTTCGCCGACAGTTCTGCCAGGAAGGGATACATCAGGTCCGGGCCCAGGGAGCAGTTTAGACCGATGGAGAGCGGCTTAATATGGTTCATTGCCGTCCAGAACGCCTCAATCGTCTGGGCTGAAATCATCGTCTCGCCGCCACGTCCGACGGCGGCTGAAATCATCACCGGCAACTCTTTTCCGCCGTCATCGAAAACCTCGCGAATCGCGACGAGGGCGGCCTTGGCATTCAATGAATCGAAGATCGTCTCCACCAGCAGCAGATCGCTGCCGCCCGCGACCAGCGCATGCACCTGATGCTTGTAAGCGCTGACCACTTGATCGAAGGTGACGACACGAAACCCCGGGTCTTCCGCATCAGGCGAGTTGGACAGCGAAACGGTGAGCGGCCCGAGAGCACCCGCGACAAACCGTTGCCGTCCTGTTGTGTTGCCGATTCGGTCCGCCCACGTGCGGCACTGCCGCGCGGAGTGCTCATTGATTTCCCACGCCAGGTCATTCAGTGAGGAGTCATCGATGATCTTCTGATAAAACTCGGGATCCTTGCGGCCCCCACGCTCACGTGGGTCCTCGACGAAGAACTCGCTTTGTGCAATCCCTGTTGCGCTGAACGTATTCGTTTCGATGATGTCGGCACCGGCCTCCAAAAAGCGGCGATGAATATCGCAGATCATGTCCGGCTGCGTCAGGGAGAACAGGTCGCCGTTGTTCAGCAGGCCCTTGTCCGCGTTTCGAAAGCGGTCTCCCCGGATATCCGCTTCGGTCATGCCGTAGGTGCGAATGGTGGTACCCATCGCGCCATCGATGATCGCGATGCGCTCCTGCAAGATCGACTGAAGGGGATGGCCTGTCGTCATGAACTCTCTTTAAAGATGATAGCGAAGCGTCTATTGACTCGGCCTGGTTCTACGTACTGGGTTGAGTTGGCAGGGAAGGGACACTTCGCTACACTAGCCGCATTGGTACAAACCTCATGGCACCGGCACACGCCGTGAGCACTGTCCCTGCGTTCCCACATCATGCTGCCCATACCGCCCGAGGCTTCAGAGAAAGCTATACTCCACATCTGTTCGCGGGAGACGCTTCGCCCATTGCGCGACCAGATCCTGCGCCTCTCTGGTTTCAAGGTGGACTCTACGTTGTCCACCGCCGAAGGAATCTCCCTCTTCTGGGGACGTCATTATGATTTGGTACTGATCGATGTGGAAGGCGAACAAAAGGTACGTGATGCCGAAGAGCTGTGCACCGCCATCAAGGAGGCTCAACCCGAGCAGATGGTCTGCTTTGTGTGCAACTGGCGCGTCGCCGTCGCAACCGATTGCCCGGATGAGATCCTTCGCACGGAGTTTGATCCCCAGCGGTTCGTTTCTGGCGTACGTTCCATGCTTCACTCCTGACCAAAGCTGCATCTGATGGTTAGTCACGGCAGGTACACACGCCGTGCACTTGATTTCGCCCGCATTTGCATTGAACAAGGCGCGGATGCTACAAACAGTAATCACGCTTGCATCGAGGTAAAACATCACCAAAACTGCAGGCCTGAGTTTCATGAAGAGTGGTTGAGGGACGAGCCCTGCGACGCCACGACAACCGGACGAGGTCTGTACCGGTGTCAACTCTCTCCTGGGGATCCGCAATTGCGGGTAACGGGGAACATGAGATTCGGAATACCGCCCTTCACGCACGCTGTGAGGATCAGCAGTATGACCGTCTAATCGGACTTCCTGTACGCGGCGCGCAGTGTCTTGTTGTGCCGCATCTTCCCAGCCGCAGAGCGTCGCTATGTCTACTCTCCGCCACCAGGAGAAGAGAACCTGATGTCATCTGCCCCGTCTGCGTGTACACCGTACGAGTTGTATTCCAAGGAATCCGGCAAGAGCTACGGCAACCAGCCGCTCTCCATTTGCGATGAGTCCTTCACGCCATTGGAAGTTCGATATGATCTGGAGGCTGCTCGAAACATCTTCACGCGCAAAGCGATTGAAGCGGGACCGAACAGTATCTGGCGATATCGTGGTCTGTTGCCCATCCCAGAGGGCTTTGAGCCGGACCTGCCAGTTGGCTTCACGCCGCTCTTGAGGGCCAAGAACCTGGGCGAGCGGCTCGGATCGCACAACCTGTATGTCAAAAACGACGCAGTTTGCTTTCCAACGCTCTCCTTTAAAGATCGCGTCGTTGCGGTGGCGCTGGCCAATGCCCGCGCCTTTGGGTTCCAGGTGGTTGGGTGTTCTTCCACGGGCAATCTGGCGAACTCCGTTGCCGCGCAGTCGGCACGGCTTGGATTGAAGGCGTGCATCCTGGTTCCCGCAGACCTAGAACCCGCGAAGATACTGAACACGCTGATCTACGGCGCGCGCCTCATCCGCATCGACGGCAACTACGATCACGTAAACCGCCTCTGCTCATTGATCGCCGACCAGTACAACTGGGGCTTTGTCAATGTGAACTTGCGGCCCTATTACGCTGAAGGTTCAAAGACGGTCGGCTACGAAATTGCGGAGCAGCTAGGCTGGCGGTTACCGGATAATGTCGTCGTTCCGATGGCAGGCGGATCCCTGATCCGGAAAATCAAGAAGGCCTTTGACGAACTCGTTTACCTCGGCCTCGTTGAGGCAAAGCCGGTGCGGTTCTTCGGCGCGCAGGCCACCGGTTGCTCACCCATTACGCAGGCTGTCAAAGACAGCACGGAGACGATCACGCCGCAGCGCCCCAACACCATTGCGCGCTCGCTCGCCATCGGCAACCCTGCTGACGGCTCGTACGCATCGCGCATGATGCGCGAGACCGGCGGCTGGGCAGAGGATGTGTCGGATGTGGAGGTCGTTTCCGGTATGCAGGAGCTTGCCGAGACCGAGGGCATCTTTACGGAGACCGCTGGCGGGGTGACCACGGCCGTAACCGCAAAGCTGATCGCGGAGCGCCGCATTGCCCCGGATGAAACGACGGTCGTATGCATCACAGGCAACGGACTGAAAACGACCGATTGCATCAGCGGCCGCTTCGCCATGGGTCGCGCCATTCGCCCGCGTCTGGCCGACTTTGAAGAGTATATCCACGAGCTGGACGGCACAGTTGCGGAGCCGGAACTGGCACTTGCAGAAGGAGATTGAGTTGTCTATTCGCGTGATGTTACCCGCCGCTTTTGCGCGGCACACTGCCGGAACCAAGCAAGTCCAGTCTGACGCAAGCAATCTGCCGGGTCTGGTGGAGGATCTTGGGACAAAGTTTCCCGAGCTCGGCTCGCATATCAAGGACGCGGACGGCACCCTGCGCAAGTTCATCAACGTTTATGTCAACGACGAAGACATCCGCTTTCTCGGCGGCGATAGCTACCTGTTTCAAGACAGGGACGAGGTCATGTTTATTCCCTCAATTGCCGGCGGAGCCTTGTAGTGGGTCCGGCGTATACAACTTCACACCTGCACGCGTGCTCTATGTAAACGATTCGCTTGCACTGGATTGGAAGAAAGGTGGAGTTCTATGTTCTTGGCAATCGCTGGAGTTTTATTTCTGGTCTGGATTCTGGGTGAGGTACTCACGCACGGCGCAAGCCTAGTGATCCACATTCTCGCGATTGTGTGGGTCATCTCACTGATCGGTGGCCTGTTCAGCAGCCGTAAGGCTTGACTCGAAGTGAGGGGGTTGGGCCTGCCGTGGGGGCCCAACCCCCTCAGTTATTGGCGAGCTTCACTGCCGGGTACATGGACGATCTGCGGCGGAGGCATCTTTGCCGCAAGAGCTTCTGGTGTTTCTTCCTCTAGAACAGGTAGATTTCCCTCCAACGCGAGGTGAAGCACATCGTCCATTTCGCTGACGAAGTGCAGCTTCATTTCGTCCTTGATCAGTTGCGGGAGTTCGTCGAAGTCTTTCTCATTATCCTTTGGCATGACAGCTTCCCGGATGCCGGCACGGTGAGCTGCCAGCAGTTTCTCCTTCAAGCCGCCGATTGCAAGCACTTTCCCTCTCAGCGTCACTTCGCCTGTCATAGCGATGTCGCGGCGCACGGGAATCAGCGTCAGCGCGCTGGTGAGCGCCGTTGCAAGCGTGATCCCGGCGGACGGACCGTCCTTCGGAATGGCACCCTCCGGAACGTGTACGTGGATATCCACATTGCGGTAGAAGTCTTTGGGGAGACCAAGGTGCTTCGCCCGCGAGCGAACGTAGCTCATCGCGGCTTGAGCTGACTCCTGCATGACATCGCCAAGTTGGCCGGTGGTCGTCAGCTTACCTTTACCGTCGAGTACCTGAACTTCGGTCTGCAGAATACTGCCGCCCACCTCCGTCCACGCCAGACCTGTCACCAGACCAATTTCCGACTTTTCCTGCAATACGGAGTCACGGAACTTCTGGGCACCGAGATAATCCTGGATCCGGTCAGCCGTGACCAACTCCTTTTGATGCTTCTCACCTTCCTTCACCACACGCCGAACGGCTTTGCGGCAGATGTTACCGATCTCACGCTCGAGGTTCCGTACGCCGGCCTCGCGCGTGTAGCTGCGGATGATTGCCTTCAAACCTTCATCGGGAAATTCGATGTTGCTGTCGGTCAAGCCCGTAGCCTCGCGCTGCTTCTTCACAAGGTACTGCTTGGCTATCTCCAGCTTTTCAAGCTCCGTGTACCCGTGCAGGCGGAGCACTTCCATACGGTCCTGCAACGGACCTGGAATGGTGTGCAGCACATTGGCGGTAGCGATGAAGAGTACCTGCGACAGGTCGTATTCCACATCTAAATAGTGATCCTGGAAGGTGCCATTCTGTTCAGGGTCAAGCACCTCCAGCAGCGCGGACGCGGGATCGCCGCGAAAGTCAGCCGCCATCTTGTCGATCTCGTCCAGCATGATAACCGGGTTCTTCGTTCCAGCCTTTTTCATGCTCTGGATAATCTGCCCGGGTAGGGCGCCGATGTACGTCCGCCGATGCCCTCGAATCTCAGCCTCATCCCGCACACCACCAAGCGACATCCGCACAAACTTACGCCCTGTGGCCTTTGCGATCGACATTCCGAGCGACGTTTTCCCCACGCCGGGAGGTCCGACAAAGCACAGAATCGAACCCTTAGGGTTCTTGACTAACTGCCGCACGGCGAGAAATTCGAGGATGCGATCCTTAATTTTGGGAAGGCCGTAATGATCCTCATTCAGGATTGTTTCGGCATGATCGATACTGCGGATATCCTTCGATTTTTTCTTCCAGGGGACCGCCAGCAGCCAATCCAGGTAGTTGCGGGACACAGTGGACTCAGCCGACATCGGCGGCATGGCCTCAAGCTTCTTCAGCTCCTGGATCGCCTTATCCAGAACCTCCTTGGGCATACCAGCGGCTTCGATCTTCTTCTTCAGATCGTCCCACTCGCTCTTCTCGCCGCGGCCCAGTTCCTTTTGAATAGCCTTGATCTTCTCGTTGAGGTAATACTCTTTCTGCGCGCGCTCCATCTGCCGTTTGACACGCGACTGTACCGTGCGATCCATGTTCAGTTTCTCGACGGCGATGTCCAGCACATCCGCGATCTTGGACAGGCGCTGGACCGGATCGAAGAGGTCCAGCAACTCCTGCTTCTCCTCAATCGAAAGCTGTAGATTGGCGGCGATTACATCGGCCAGCTTCGCCGGTTCATCCGTGCGGACACTGGCGGCAACCATCTCGTGATTGAGCGACTGCTGCAATTTGATGTGCTGCTCAAAACGCGACTGCACCAGCTGCATTAATTGCTCAACCTGCTGGTTCATTTGCAGTTCGGCAGGCTGGGTGCGCACCGTAGCGACGAAAAAGCCATCCTCGTCGTTCAGTTCCAAGGTGCGGGCGCGCTCGACACCCTCCACCAACACCTTGATATTGCCGTCGGCTCCCTTGACGCTCTGCACGATGTTGCCGATGGTGCCCGTCTGGAAGATGTCGTCCGCTGTGGGTTCATCCACGCTTGCGTCGTGCTGGGTGGCAAGAAAGATCTTGCGATCGCCCGTCAGGGCTTCCTCAAGTGCGCGTACGCTCGATTCGCGGCCCACAACAAACGGCGTGACCATGTGCGGAAAGATGACCATATCGCGAATGGGCATCATGGGGAGCTTGCGAACGTCCCCGCTGGGGGTGTTGGTTGGCTTTGGCATAGTCTCCCTCGTTAGACGTGTCCTGGAGTCCACACGATGCGGAGTCCAGGAAGGCGCTTCACGTGATTGTACTGGTTCCGGCGCGGCTTGTTCGCGGCCCCGTCCTGTCCTCGACCGCCCGCAAACATTCCGAAACTGCGTGAAACCTTACTGCTCGGGAACAACCGTCTGCCTTTCTGCGTTTCCCGTAGGCAACAGTCCTTTTTAGTGGTAGCCTGCACGGCAATGTTACGTACTTCTAGGAGCGCGCCATGGCAAGCACATCCGTAGCCTTCGACGAAGCACCTGTGTCCGCATCCACCGCGGAGGAGCTGGCCGGGCCGCCCGTTCAGTTTGCACCCGTCACGCGAGCGGAGCGGATCCGTAGCCTGGACGTGTTACGGGGCGTAGCATTGATGGGCATCTTGCTGATGAATATCACCAGCTTCGGCCTTCCATCCTGGGCGTACGACGTTCCTCTTGGAACCTGGCTACCGGTTTTCAGTGGGCCGCATGCGACCGCGAACACAACGGCGTGGATGCTTCGCTGGATTCTCGCAGAGGGCAAGATGCGGGGCCTTTTCTCCATGCTGTTCGGTGCGGGTGCCGTTCTGCTGACAGAACGGGCCGAGCGCCGGGGCGGCGGCGACCGGAGCGCGGATATCTTTCTGCGCCGGAATATGTGGCTCGTCCTCTTTGGCGCGCTGCATGCCTATCTGATCTGGTACGGCGATATCCTTTTCTGGTACGGCGTCACTGGCCTGCTGTTTCTGTATCCCATGCGGCATCTGCGCCCAAGAACGC
Organism: uncultured Terriglobus sp.; assembly: GCA_964249285.1. Taxonomy (GTDB): domain Bacteria; phylum Acidobacteriota; class Terriglobia; order Terriglobales; family Acidobacteriaceae; genus Terriglobus. Next base: position 18,067 of record CAXUBG010000006.1, read on the forward strand.
TACTGAAGGCAGCCGGCTGGATGCTGTTGGTGTGGGTTCTTATCGCGGGTGTGGGACGCACCATGGGCGTCTACTCAACGGAGAAGAAGGGCAGTGATGCGGTTGGGAAGGTGCACGCGGGCAAGGTGCTCACGCAAGATGAGAAAGATGCCATTGGCTACAAAGTGAAACAGGATCAGCAATGGTGGCATTCCACGCAGGATGTCGAGAAGAACATCGCGAAGCATAAGAGTTACGCAAAAGCGTTCGCAGCCGACGTGAAGGATGTCTACGAGTCCGAAACAGCCATTTACTTCGCGTTCCTTGATGTTTTGATCTTCATGACGCTCGGCATGGCGCTCTACAAAAATGGTTTCCTTACTGGCCAACTCGCAACGTCTGTTTACGTCAGAACCGCCGTCATAGGAGCGCTGACTTCCTTGCCGCTGGGAACTGCCTGCGCGGTAGAGTCCTGGCGCAGCGGCTTTGAAATCGTCACCACCAGCGCGTGGCTCTTCATCCCGTATGACGTTTGCCGGGTTTCAGGCGCGCTTGCAATCGCCGCGACCGTGTTGTTGATCCTGCGAGCGGGCGTGGCACGGTGGGCCACACGGCGCATTGCGTCCGTCGGGCAGATGGCACTGAGCAACTATCTCCTCACCAGTCTGATCTGCCGCTTCCTCTTCGTCTGGGGACCGACCCACTGGTACAGCTACCTGGAGTACTACAAACTCTACTTCGTTGTCGCTGGGGTCTGGGCCGTCAATCTACTCTGGAGCCCGCTCTGGCTCAGCCGCTTCCAGTTCGGTCCGGTGGAGTGGTTATGGCGCTCGCTGACGTACTGGCATACACAGCCCATGCGCCTGCATCCAGCCTCACTCGTTACAGTGGAGGCTTGAGCACTCTTGCCGCCAAACACGATCCGTCCACACTCCACGGGCAGGCACTTGCCGTGGCGCTGCTGGCGGCTGGTGCGCTCTTCATGGAGAACCTGGACGCGACCATCATCGCGACCGGCCTGCCCACGATGGCGCGCGACTTTGGAACATCCGCCGTCGCGGTCAACGTCGGCATCACCGCTTACCTTCTCACACTCGCCGTGTTCATTCCGCTCAGTGGATGGATGGCCACACGCTTTGGCGAGAGGCGTGTCTTTGCCTCGGCCATCCTGCTCTTCACGGTGGCCTCTGTCCTTTGTGCGCTCAGCCCCACGCTGCCGCTCTTCACTGCTTCGCGTGTCCTGCAGGGCATTGGCGGATCCATGATGGTGCCTGTCGGACGGCTCATGGTGATTCGTGCCTCCACAAAGGCGCAGCTACTCAGAGCCGTGGCGTATACCATCTGGCCCGCCCTGGTAGCGCCGATCTTGGGGCCACCAGTGGGCGGCTGGATACTCTCGTTCGCCTCTTGGCCGTGGATGTTTCTGCTAAATGTACCAATCGGGATCGTTCTGTTTGCCCTGGCGCTTCGGATTGTGAAGCCCAATGATGTGGCCGGCAGGCAGGCCTTCGACCTGCGCGGCTTCCTGATGGTGGGAACTGCATCGTTCCTGCTCGTGTTCTTATTGGAACGATTGCAGACGCCCCATACGTCCTGGCGTGCCGGCTGTGCTCTGCTCTTTGCCATTGGCACGCTGCTCTGGGCCGCGTTGCGCCATCTCCGGCGTGTACCGCGACCGCTCTTCCGGCTGGAGGTGCTCCACATCACGACATTTTGGACAGCCAATATCCCCGGCTCACTCTTCCGCATGGCGGTCTTCTCCGTGCCGTTCCTGTTGCCACTGCTCTTCCAGGAAGCCTTCGGTTTGTCCGCTCTTGCCTCGGGCTCGCTCACGACGGCAGTCTTTGCCGGCAATTTAGCGATGAAACCGTTAACCACGCCGCTGCTGCGGAGGTTCGGCTTCCGGCGTGTCCTCGTCGTCAACGGCGTGTGCACCGTCACGCTGTTGATCGCGTGTGGCTGGTTAAGTCCGCAGACACCTCGCATGGTGACGCTGTGCGTGCTGTTCCTGGGTGGTCTTGGGCGCTCCATGGAACTCACGTCGCTAACCACGATGGGCTTCTCGGATCTGCCGGAGGCGCTGAAAGACAGCGGAACGACCATGTCCGCGACACTGCAGCAGATGACGACAAGTCTCGGGATCGCGGTCGCAGCGCTTGCGCTCGATCTCAGCGGATCCCTGCATCAGAGCAGCCCTGCGTTCGCCTTCAAAGTAGCATTCTGTGTCATGGCGAGCTTTGCGGCGCTCGCCATTCCGTTCTTCATGCGTTTGCACCAGGATGCCGGTGCGGCTGTGACCGGTGGCACACGATTGCGGGAACGCGAGGCGGCTGCTGTCGAAGGTTAGAAGGCTAATTGCCGGAGAGCGTGAAGCCACTGCATTGGGCTGTCCGCGATTCCGTCCGGCGCAGATGCCCTGAGCCGCGCTTCATCCAATCCGTAGCTACATCCGATGCAATGCACGCCCGCGGCACGTGCCGTTGCGACGTCCACGTGCGAATCGCCAATCAGGACCGTTTGACGCAACGCGATTTGTTGACCGGTCAGCGCTGAAGCCTCAACAATCAATGTGCTGACACCTAGCGGATCAGGCTTCTTGCTGGCGAAACTGTCCCCCCCGTAGACCTGAAAGAAGAACGGCGCAAGGTGCAGTGCAGCACAGAGCGCACGCGATGGACCAACAGGTTTGTTGCTAAGGACCGCCATGGGCAGCGATGGTGCAAGCGCGCGCACTTTGCTCAACGCCTCGATCACGCCAGCATACGCATGGGTATGGTCCAGCATGCGCGCACGATACTGCACGATGAACGATGAGAGGGCCGCTGCGAGCAGGTTGCTGTTAGCCCCTCCGGTTGCCTCCAGCGCACGCTGCACAAGCAGGGCGGCTCCATCGCCGATAAAGCTCGCAACCCGACGCGGCTCAAGCGGCGGTCGACGCAAGCACCCAAGCGTTGCATTCACACTCTCCACCAGGTCCTGTTGCGAATCGATCAGCGTGCCATCCAGATCGAAAATAAGCAGATCACAATGAAGTGGGTTTTCAGGACCTGTATCAGGCGGCGGCTCAGGCATACTTGCGCAGCATCCCCAACACTTTGCCCTGGATGGCGACGCGGTCGGCTGGGGCGAAGATGGGAGCCATTTCGCTGTTAGAGGGCTGCAGGCGAATGATGTTGCCCTCCCGGTAGTACCGCTTCAGCGTTGCGTCTGTACCGTCTACCAGCGCCACCACGATTTCACCTTCGCGCGCAGTTTGGCTGCGTTCGACCAGCACGTAGTCACCATTCACAATATGCTCGTCACGCATACTGTCCCCACGTACTTCCAGCGCGAAAACCTCGCGGTTTCCGATGATCTCTGACAGAGAGATGCTTTCCGCCGACTCGATCGCTTCGACGGGACGGCCTGCAGCAATGCGGCCCATCAGGGGCAGGCGGTCACTACCCCTACGGGCATTACGCTGCGACAAAACATCAATCGAGCGGCTGCGATTATGAGCCCGCTGCAGCATTCCTTTGTTGTGCAGGTTCGTAATGTGTTTGTGTACGGTCGCAAGCGAGTTCAAACCGAGTCCGGCGGCGATTTCCTCGTACGAAGGAGAGTAACCCTTACGTTGAGTGAAGCCGGAGAGAAAGTCCAATACTTCTTTTTGCCGCCGTGTGATGGCCATACGAAGGTATAGTAGCGAATAAAAAGCGAACCGCAAAGGAAAAAGAGAGAAACCCGGAAGACCCGGGAGAACCCGGCTTGATTCCCGATGTGGCACGACTCAAAACAGCGAACAACAGCAGGAAAAATTTGGGACCGGGAAACTTTGTCATCTTGCATACAGCGACGGCGAGGGCAAAGCAGCCACGACGATCAACAGACTGGATCACTTTGGAGTTGCCATGCGGGTTTTAATTGCCGAGGACGATAAGGCACTTTCGCTTTTTTTGCGGAAGGGTCTGGAGCTTGAAGGGAACACAGTCGAGTGCGTTGCCGATGGCGCAGCGGCTTTGGAACGCATCAACGGGGAAGCGCCGGAACTCTTAGTACTCGATCTTGGGTTGCCCATGCTGGATGGCGTCGATCTGCTGCGCACTGTGGCAGGCCGCGCCTCAGGGATGTCCATCATGGTACTCACGGGCCGCTCACAGACGAATCACAAGATCGACTGTCTGAATCTGGGCGCGGACGACTACCTCGTGAAGCCATTTTCATTGCAGGAATTGCTTGCGCGCTGCCGCGCCGTCAAACGGCGCCGCAGTGAGAGCGCGTCCGGTACGTTGCAGCATGGTGAACTGCAGATGAATCGCATCACCCGTGCGGTGACGTTTGGCGTTGAAGGCGTTGAACTCACGGCGAAGGAGTTCACATTGCTGGAGTATCTCTTGCTGCAGCGCGGGCGCGCGGTGTCGCGGCATGAGTTGCTGAAAGAAGTTTGGCGCATGGCACCGGATACCGGCACCAACGTGGTCGACGTGTACGTCAATTATCTTCGGCGGAAACTGGGCGCCGCTGGAAACGCGGCAGACCTGATCGAAACAGTTCGCGGAGAAGGCTATGCCATCGGGGCAAGGGCAATTCCGTCCAAGCCACCAGAAAGGGCGCTGTCTTCGTTGCGATTCTCGCGGGCAGGCGCCGCATGAATTACGAATCCATCGGCTCTAACGCGGAGAATGCTTCACGCGCGCGGCTTGCTGCCGGTGACGTATCCGCGAGACTTCATGATGCCGTGCATGCCCTCGCACAGCCACTGACCGCGCTGGCATTCATTCTGGAGCTTGGCCGCGTGCAAAAGAATCCGGATGGTTGTAGCAGTGCGCTGGATGATGCCTCCGCCGAATGCAAAAGGGCTTTTTGCGCTCTGGAACAGGTGCGGGAAGCGGTACGGGCGCTGGATGCCGCCGGAGGCTGGAGGCAATGAACCAGGCAGTTCGCTCCAGCCCTCCGCAGCGCAGTGTTGTTCTCGTGACACCGGATGCGGATCTTCGCCAGCGCTTAAGCGACCGTCTTGCCCGGATGCGCTGGAACGTGCTGCCCGCCGCCGGTGGTGCGGAGGCCATGGTGCACCTTGGCGAAAACGGTGCGGAGGCGATGATCGTGGATCATTGGTTGCCCGACCTGGATGCGGCAGAGTTCATTGAGCACGCGGCCATGCTGTTTCCAGAGACGGACCTGCTGAATATGGATGGCAGCGCGGCACGGTCCGGCGGGAGGAGCCCTCGCCGCGACGAGTTGCTGCATACGTTGCGAGAGGCCCAAGAAGATCTTCCCGCGGCAACGAGCACTGTGCAAAGTACCTCAATGAAAGAGGGTACGGCGCAGCGGAAATCGGATGGCGCGGCCTGGCTGGAGGCACCCGCTGCCATTCCGGTCAGTGAACTCCAGACGATGTCTGGTGTGTCTGTCAACTGGCATCGAGAACATGAAATGGCACAAGCCGAGATTCGGATGCACCTGCCCGACATGGTCGGTGATACCCCCGGTATGCGGGAGCTTGCACGTCTGGTGCGGCTGGTGGCACCGCACTCTTCGAGTGTGCTGATCCAGGGCGAAACGGGCACGGGCAAGGAACTGGTCGCCAAAGCAGTGCACCGCCTCAGCACGCGCGCCGCAAAGCCGTTCGTGGTGCTGAACTGCGCGGCGATTCCAGAACAACTCCTCGAGGCGGAACTCTTCGGCCATACGCGCGGTGCCTTCACGGGCGCGGTGACATCCCGGACGGGACGCATTGAAGCTGCGCACGGGGGAACCCTGTTTTTGGACGAGATCGGCGAAATGCCCATCAGTCTGCAAGCCAAAATGCTGCGTTTCCTGGAAAATGGAGAGATTCAGCGGGTCGGCGAAAATGACGTTTCGCGGGTGGATGTGCGCATCGTAGCGGCGACGCATCAGCCCCTCCAGGAAAAGGCGAACGAGAGACTCTTTCGTCTAGATCTCTATCACAGACTCGCAGTTTTTCCGGTCGTTGTTCCACCATTGCGCGAGCGGCGGGAAGACATCCCCATGCTCGCGGAGCACTGCCTGAGTAAATTTGGAGCGAATGCGCCACGGCGAACACTGCAGGCCGAAGCCCTCGAAATGCTGCTGCACTATCCGTGGGAGGGCAACGTACGCGAACTCGGTCATGTGTTGCAGCGCGCGGCCATTCTCTGCGGGGATGCGCCCAGCATCGGACCGGAGCATATTCGTTTGCGCAGCCATACACGTACCCATGGCTGACATCTGTAACTCACTGCGTTAAGCCGCTCTCAGGAGCGGCCTTCCTTCTTTGGCGTGGTGCGTGCACGTTATCGGCACGTACAGACAGAAGCGTGAGGAGCGAGGTGCTGACGATGTTGGAGATGCCCACTGCGGACGCGTTGCAGCGATACCTCTCTCTCTCCACACAGCAGATGAAACTGACCGCGGCCAACATGGCCAACATTGATACTCCTGGCTACAAGACAGTAGGTATTGATTTTCAGAACGCATTCTCCATGGCGCTCGATAGCCGTGGCATGTTCCAGGAAGGAACTCCCGGTGAGGTTAGCGACCTGATCGCGCGGCCTGACGGGAACAACGTATCGACTGACCGCGAGGCGATGACCATGGCCGCGGCACAGCTGCAATTTCGCACCGGCGTGGAACTGCTGCGGCATCAGTTTAGCGCGATTATGGAAGCCATTAAGTCGGACATGAAGTGACAGGCAGATGAATCTCTTCGGGATGCTCAATATCAGCGGTTCGGCCCTGCACGCGGAGCGCGTGCGCGCGGAAGTCGTGGCCGCCAACATGGCCAACGCGGAAACGACACGCACTGAGAATGGCACGCCATATCAGCGGCAAACCGTGCTGTTGCGCAGCGCTGGGAGTGACATGTTCGCAGGCACAATGCAGAGCTTTGGCGTAAGTGCGGGAAGCACGCCGCAGGGCGGAGTGGAAGTTGCGGGTGTCACGGCCAGTGACGCTGCGGCGCTGCGGCGCTATGATCCCACCCACCCGGACGCGGATGCCGACGGTTATGTTTCGTATCCGGATATCAACCCGGTCACCGAGATGGTGGACCTTATGGGAGCAAGCCGCTCGTATGGATTGAACGCGAGCGCGGTGCAGGCGGAGAAGGGCATGTTGACCGCCTCGTTGGATTTGTTGAAGTAACGTCCTGGAGTGACCTATGCTGCCGATTCAAAATGCCACCGCTTTGCGCGCCTCGCTCCTGGATGGACAGCGGACCGCCAATGCCGCACCTAAGAAGCCGGCGGAAAGCAGTAATGAAGGCATCTTCGGCGGCGTTCTGCAGGCCGCGCAGCAGCAGATCAAAGCGACCGATACCGCCGCGCAGCAGTCCGTAATGGGCCTGTTGAGCGGGAAAGGCGTGGACGTGCATGACGCAATGATCGCGACGCAAAAAGCCGACATCACGTTTGAGTTGGCCTTGCAGGTGCGCAACAAAGCCGTTTCCGCCTACCAGCAGATGATGGGGATGCAGTTTTAAGCCGCGATGAGTACAGCAATTGAACCAGTTGCGATCACAACAGGAGCACACGGCGGCTCGCTGCTGGCGATGGCGCACCAGCGCTGGACCGCGATGCCGCCCTCGCAACGGCGTCTGCTGGCGCTGTGCGGGGGGGCGCTGCTTGCGCTGTCAGCCATTTCCATCTGGTGGAGCACACGAACGGACTGGCGCACACTCTTCAGCGGCCTGGATGGACGGGATGCAGCGTCCATGGAGCAGCAGCTGAGTGCGGCTGGCATACAGTATCAGGCCACGCCGGACGGTACGGCGGTCCAGGTGCCTGCGGAACAGCTTGATAAGGCAAGGGTTGCCATCTCTTCCAATGGCTTGCCACAGTCCGGGAGGCTTGGCTTTGAGCTGTTTGATAAACCCAATTGGGTTGGCTCTGAGTTCGATGAAAAGGTGAACTACCAGCGCGCCTTGGAGGGCGAACTGGAGCACACTATCGGCAGCTTGGAAGCAGTGCGGTCGGCGCGCGTGCATCTGGTGCTCTCCAAGCAGGGTGCCTTCGCCGCCGAAGACCAGCCGGCCAAGGCCTCCGCCGTCCTGAAGCTGCGCCGCACCAACCTGCCGCGTGAGCAGGGGGATGCGATTCGCAATCTCATCGCCGGTTCGGTCGAGGGACTGCGGCCGGAGGCGGTAACGCTGGTCGATGCGGATGGCCGGTCGGATCTTTCGCCTGCAAACCGCAACGGCCAGGACCGCGAGACTGAACTTGCGCTGCAAAGTAAGTTGATCCAGGTGCTGGAGCCGCTTGCAGGCGCGGGTAACGTTCATGCCACGGTCAGTATCAGTTATCTGGAGGGCAGCGAAGAACACACCGATGAAGTCTACGATCCGCAAAGCGCGATCCCGGTCAGCACGCAACGCACAGAGCAGAGTTCGCAGGCAACAAAGCCCGGAGGAGCTGTCGCCGGAGCCACCGGCAACACACCCGCCGCCGCGCCGGCCGCACCGCAACAGACCGCCGGCAACGCGACG
>CAXUBG010000006.1:26519-39376 GCA_964249285.1 uncultured Terriglobus sp.
GCCGCCAGCGGTCCCGCGCAGACGCAAAGCTCCAAGGAAGAGAGCAGCAGTTATGCGGTATCGCGCCATGTCACCCACACGGAGGAGGCGCCGGGCCGCGTGCGCCGCCTGACCGCTGCCATTGTGGTGAACGACCGCGAAATTCAGCAGATGAGCGGCAAGACCATGCACACCGCTTGGCAACACCGTTCACCGGATGAGATGAAACGCTTGCAGCAACTGGCGCAGGCGGCGGTGGGGTATGACGATAAGCGCGGGGACCAGGTCGTGCTCGAGAACGTCGCTTTCTCCAGCAACGTGGATCCTGCGGTACCGGGCAACCTTGCACGTTTCACCGACGGCGCGCAGGACCTGCTCCGGGCGCAGCCCACGTTGCCGCGTGCGATTGCCACAGGGCTCGGCATCCTTGTGCTCGGCATGATGGTGTTGCGCCCGCTCACGAAGCAGACCCAGCAACTGCTCACCGCTCCGGTCAAGCCGCAGTTGATTACCGCTGGCAAGCAGGCCGCACAGGCACCGGAACCAGCCGCGGCGTTAGCTTCCGGCGCAACACCCATGACGACGCAGCAGGTTTTTGACCGCGTGTCGCAGCAGATCAAGTCCGATCCACGGGCCAGCACACGCCTGGTGGGGTCCTGGATCGGCGCGAATGAGGAGGAGGGCTGATGCCAGCCGCTCCTGACGCGCAGCTTGCGTTAGCTTCTGCCCAACCGGCCGCCGTCGCCGCTCTGCCACCCTCGCCGCAGCTGACGATTGCGCCACTTCGCAAGGCGGCGATTCTGGTCGTGACGCTCGGCGAAGAAGTGTCAAAGCTGGTGTTGAAGAACCTTGGTGAGGCCGAAGTGCAGCGGCTGACCGAGGAACTGTCGCGCCTGGGCGATGTCAGCCCCGAGGAGCAGACCCAGGTTCTTCTGGAGTTCTACAGCTTGCAGGAGACGCAGCAATACATCCTGCGCGGCGGCCCGGACTATGCGTCTAAACTTCTCACCGAAGCCTTTGGGAGACAACGTGCAGATGAGCTCATGCGCGACGTCACGCGCTCGGGCAATGGGCTGGCGGGAGACCTTGCTGCGCTGCAGAAGATCGAACCGGCCCAACTGAGCAAATTTCTGGAGGGCGAACACGCGCAGACCGTTGCGTTGGTCCTGGCGCACCTCAATCCGAAACGCGGTTCCGCCGTGCTAATGCAGCTGCCAGACGCGCTCCGTGTCGAAGCGGTACGGCGGCTCGCGGAGATGAGGCAGTTCTCACCCGAGATGGCCCAGCGCGTGGCTATGATCCTGTACAAACGCGTTCACGCGCTCGGATCGAACGGGCGGCAGTCATATGCGGGATTTAAGGCGGTCGCGGACTTGTTGAACAGGATGGAAACGACGGCAAGCCGCAGCATTCTCGCAAACATTGAGCATCAGGAGCCTGCCCTGGCGGTTGGCATTCGCAACCTGATGTTTACCTTTGAAGATTTGCTGACCGTGCCGCCCAACAGTATTCGCGAACTGGTGGGAGCGGCTGATAAACGGACACTCGCGCTGGCTTTGAAGTCGGCCGATGACAGCTTAAGAGCGCACCTGTTTGCCGCCATGAGTTCACGTGCAACAGAGATGCTGCTGGAAGACATGGAGAGCATGGGGCCGGTGCGTGGCAAGGACGTGTCAGCAGCACAGCAAGAGCTGCTCTCGCTGGCGCGCAAGCTGGAGGCTGAGGGCAAGATGATTCTGAAAGTGGAGATGGACAGCGATGCTTGATGTTCGACATGTGGCCACGCCAAAGGCGAGAGCTGGACGTCCATCGGAGCCTCTGATGTTCCGCAACATGCGTGAAAGCGTCATGGATCTGCCGTCCATCGAAGCTGTACCAGGCCCACTCGCGGCGGAGACAGCCGACGCCGTCAACCTGCCTGCGGTGATCAAAGCAGCAGAGGATCAGGCCCGGCGCGAAGCTCTGGCGGCGGCGACGGAGGCCTACCAGAGTCAGATCGGCGTCGAACGCGAATTGATTTCCCGCTCCGTACAGCAATTTGAGCAGGAGAAACAAAACTACTTCGCGGACCTGGAGCAGGAAGTAGTGAAGCTTTCGCTCGCCATCGCGGAACGCGTCCTGCGCCGTGAGTCTTCCATGGATCCGATGCTGTTGGCAGGTGCCGCGCGTGTTGCTCTGGAGCAGCTGGCTGACGGGAGCGAAGCCGTGCTGCGTGTGTGCGCAGAAGAAGTGGCCCATTGGCACCAGGCTGTGCTGCCATCCGGCAAAGGCCTGGTCATTGAGGGAGACGCGGAACTGCCGCGCGGTGAGTGTGTCTTGAAGACGCGAAGTGGCACCGTGCAGCTCGGCCTGCGGGCGCAGTTGCAGGAGATCGAACGCGGCTTCTTCGAGTTAATGGGCCGCCGGCCCACTGTCGCGGTAGGTGCCTGCTAAGGATAAGCCATGCGCCTCGAGAGCTATTTCCATCATCTGCGCACCGCTCCTCCCGCACCTTTATATGGTGAGGTGGTCGAAGCAAATGGCAATTACGTGCAGTCTGTGGGTCCACCATGTTCCGTTGGCGACTGCTGCGAGATCGTAGGCAATGATGGTATCCGGCACAACGCGGAAGTCATTGGTTTTCGCGGACACAATGTGTTGGCGATGCCGCTCTCATCGGGTGCGGGAATCCGTTTCGGCGACCGCATGCTGGGCCACGGCCGCCGCGCGCAACTGACAGTCGGGCCGGCCATGCTGGGCCGCGTCCTGAACCCCAATGGTGCGCCGCTGGACGGCTTGCCTCCAATCAACGGCGATGCGATGGTTCTGCTGGACCGCAATGCGCCCGGACCGCTGGAGCGCGTCCGCATGACCGAGCCGCTGGGCTGCGGCGTGCGTGCGATTGATACGATGTTGACCGTCGCGCGCGGCCAGCGCATCGGTATTTTCGGCGGATCGGGCGTGGGCAAAAGCACGTTGATCGGCATGATGACGCGGAACACTGCCGCCGATCTGACGATCGTCGGCCTGGTGGGTGAACGCGGCCGTGAAGTCGGCGAGTTCCTGGAGGATTCCCTGGGTGACGAAGGCCGTGCACGCTCGTCCGTGCTGGTTTCCACCTCGGATGAAAGCCCGTTGCTGCGCCTGCGCGCGGCACTGGCCGCCACAGCAACGGCGGAATACTTCGCGGCGCGTGGCAAGCATGTGCTGCTGATTTTGGACTCGCTGACGCGCTACGCAATGGCAGCGCGCGAAGTCGGGCTTGCAGCGGGTGAACCACCATCGACCAAGGGCTATCCACCATCTGTGTTCGTGAAGATGGCACGGCTGCTGGAGCGCGCGGGCAACTTTCGCAACGGCAGCATTACCGCTTTCTACACCGTGCTGATGGAAGGCGATGACGAGCAGGACCCCATCGTGGATAGCGCCCGGTCGATCCTGGACGGCCACATCGTGCTGTCTCGCGATCTTGCGGGCGAGGGAATGTATCCGCCGATTGACGTGCCGCGTTCACTCAGCCGTCTGATGCCCGCCGTTACCAGCGAACAGCATCAGGCACATGCACGCGGTGTCCGCCGCCTGATCGGTGCGTACGCTCGTGGTGAGGACCTGCTTCGGGTGGGAGCCTATCGCCCCGGTTCCGACCCTGAGGTGGATCAAGCCATCACGCTTCGGCCCGAGATACGCAAACTGCTGGCGCAGGGCATGTCAGAGCGTTGCGGCTTCACCGATGCGGTAGCTGCCTTGCGCGGCATCCCCGGGCTGGCATGATTCGCCGAGAGGACCGTCTGCGCCGTTTGGCAGAACTTCGCCTCGTGCAACACGATGCGGCTGTCATGCACCTGCGCGGAGCGCAGACGGCGTTGCACTCGGCGGAAACCGAAGTGTCGCAGGCCGAGGCAGCATCGCGTCATGCGCGACTTCGGCGCAATGAGGCGACGGAGAGTGGAAGTACGCAGGACTGGCTCCTGTCCTGCGCCGAAGCAGAACTATGCAGCATAGGTGCCATGCAACGCAGGGCTGCGCGCGCGCAGGCAAGTGGCGCGGTGCAGGACGCAGCGGCAGGTGAAGCGGCAGCGCGCCGCAACCGGAAGCAAATTGATGTCACGCTGGACCGTGTCAAACGGGAGATGCACTACGCGTCTGTACGTGCGGAACAGAGAACGCTCGATGAAGCCGTCCGGCTCCTGAAACACGTCGCACCCGCGGGGGCGGGACAGCACAGGACGCTCTAACAAACAAGAAAGCATTGTGGGCAGGAACTTGCACTCTTTGCTGGCATGGGTTCGGCAGAGATAAACATAGCACCCGTTCCACCCGCCGCCGGCAGTGCAGGAAGCGTAGCTGGAGCGCAAGCTTCGAAGCTGACCCAGGCTTCGAGCGTTAGTTCTTTCGCTTCCGTTTTACAGGCCGCGCAACACGTCTCTGCGTCGTCCATTCCCACAGCGGCGATAGCATTCGCACCGGATCCGCAGGCACAAATCGAAGTATGCAGCGCTATCCCCGCATCTAAGAGCGCCAGCAAGATCTCGGCCAACCCCCAAGTGCCAAGCAAGACGGAGATGATACCGGCCAGCAACCAGAAATCAGATTTGAGCCTGACACCGAACCCGGGGCTGGACCAGGCGAAACCGGCGTCCCTTGGTCAGACCTCGTCCGAACCTGCGGTTGTACCAGGCGGAGGTGCCACGCCACCTGCGGGCACTCTCTTTGCCGAAAGGAGTACCGCCGAACAGGTTGCGGAGCCGAGCAGGATCACGATCGCTCCCTTCGTTGCGCAGGCAAAGAACGGCACACCTGCGATGCACAACAAACCCTTCCCTGACACCGTGCCGGAGAAAGCTGCGCAAGAGCTTACGCCGGCGAAGGATGAGCACAGCATTCGGGTACATCGTTCCCAAGCTGATGGCCGCGCGCGTGAGAAGAACTCTTCGGCAGAGTCCGGAAGCGCTGTCACGACCGGTCCTACTGCCGCTGCCGTCACGGCGGACCAAGTGGTTCCGGCGCAAGATCTTCTTTCCCAAACCGTACCGTCGCTTGTAGCCGTGACGATGCCGCAGCCCGCGCCTGCCATCGAAAGCGTTCCACAAGTACCGGCGCCGGGCAGGCCGGTCAAAGCACCATCTGCGCTGATATCGCAGATGGTTGTCAGCAACACGCCAGCGCAGCCGGCATCCTCGGACAAACCCAAAGAGCCGGATTCGATTTTGAAAAACGGAGTGCTGCCGTTTCCTGGCCAGAGCGCGCACAGCGGAGAGCACGAAGAGTTGCATCCGGTGACTGCAAAGAACGATGCTCGTACCGGCAGCTTCAGTGATCTCCTGACTCATACACAGGCGCAGCCGGTACTTGCGCAGAGCGGTGAAGGTGCGAGCTTCTCACTTTCGCTCGGCGGCTCTTTCACGCACGCCCGAGACACGGCGGCTCCGGTGCCTGCTGCGGGGAGTGTTTCACGTGCCGTCGCGCCGGGCGATTTGCTCTTGCAAACGGCAGCGACTTCGACACCGGTCACCCGGCTGGAAGTCGCCGTGCAGGACCCGGTGCTTGGCACGGTCGGTGTTCATGCGGAGATGCGCAGTGGCGTGCTCCACGCGTCGCTCTCCGGGACGCAGGAGGCCATCGGCGCATCGCTCTCCAGTCTGCACCATTACCTGCAGGAGCAGCAGGTCTCTGTGAGCAGCCTAAGTTTTAACGCGCATGCGGAACGTGTGAATGGCACCGGAACTGCAAGTGGAGCAGGTGACTTTATGCGAGGCGGCACGGGTGCCAACACGTCCTCTTCACCGGAACGGCAGGAGCAGAGAGCGCCTCAGGAGCGGCAAAACTTGGTAACAGTCGCAAGCAGTGGCGAAGTCTCGCGAACCGGCGGCACTGCCGTGAGTAGACTAGCGCCCGGACAGGCCGCCTACGTGCCTGCGGGAAGTACATTGAGCATTCATATTTAGCGAATTTGAAGGAGAACGCATGAACACCACCGCACTTGATCCAAACGCACTCGCAGCAAATCTGCAACGGGCAACAGCGCATGCTGCCGCTGCGACAGGATCATCGTCCGCAACGAGCAGCGCGAACGGCAGCACGCTCGGCTCCAGCGATTTCCTTACACTTCTGGTTTCGGAGCTCAAGAATCAGGATCCTACCCAACCGACTGATCCCACCTCGTATATCACTCAACTTGCACAGGTCAACAGCCTTGAGCAGCTCGTCGATGTCAATACGCAGCTGACTTCGCTTGGCGGCACCCTTACGACCAAAACGCCAACGACTACTTCGATCGGTTAAGAAAGTATTTCACCTCTGGAAGGACATCCGTCATGCCATCGTTTTCCATCGCGCTCAGCGGCTTGCAGGCGAACACCACCGCCCTTAGTACCATCGGCAATGATCTTGCAAACCTGAACACCACCGCGTTCAAGAACCAGACTGCAAACTTTGAAGACCTGTTCTACCAGAATATTGGTACATCAGGCTCCAGCGCACCGTTACAGGTGGGCGTGGGAACGCGCGTCTCCTCCATTAACAGCGACTTTACGCAGGGTAATCTCGCACCGACAGGCAACGCGACGGACATGGCTTTGAACGGCAGCGGCTTTTTCGTTGTGAACGATTCCGGCACCCAGGAACTCACGCGCAACGGCAACTTTCAGCTGAGTCCTCAAGGAAACTTGATCACCAGCGACGGTCTGGGCGTGCAGGGCTACCCTACGCTGGCCAACGGTGACATCAACCTGAACGCTCCCCTGCAGACCTTGAACATTCCATTGGCCAAGACGCAGCTTGCGCAGGCCAGTTCGGAGTTTTCGCTCAATACCAATCTTGATTCGAGCGCTGCCGTGGGTGCTGCGTTTACGTCTTCCGTAGGCATCTACGATTCACTCGGCGACAAGCACAACGCGAACATTACATTCACGAAAACCGGCACGAGCTCCTGGTCGTATGCCGTGTCTTTGCCCACCGGGGAAGCAACGAGCACCAGCGGCAACACTGGTACTCTGACCTTCAATCCTGACGGTACACTTGCGTCCCCCTCAGGGAACGTCAGCGGGATAACCTTTTCTGGATTGGCGGACAACGCGGCGAACATGTCGCTGAACTGGAAACTATACGACGGCAACGGTAACAGTCTTGTGACGCAGGGTGCTGCCGCGTCATCCACTAACGGCAATTCGCAGGACGGTTACGCCAGTGGCATTTACAAGAACTTCTCGGTAGACGCCACCGGCATTGTGACGGCTAACTTCACGAATGGTGGAACGGAAACGATAGGGCAACTCGCGGTGGCAACCGTGGCGGACCCGCAATCGCTGACACGCAGTGGTAACGCTCTTTACTCAATCAATCGTGCATCAGGCGAAATGAATCTGGGTACTGCTGACACGGGCGGTCGCGGATCGATCAGTGATAATTCGCTGGAGCAATCGAACGTAGACATCTCTACCGAGTTCGCCGCCCTGATCGTGGCGCAGCGTGCCTTCCAGGCGAACTCCAAGACCGTGACTACCTTTGACACCATTACGCAGGACACGATCAATATGATTCGCTAAATGGCCGTTCATACAGTGAAGGGCTGCGTTAGCTGAGGCTAATGCAGCCCTTCACTGTTCTGGAACGGTACATGCACATACCCGTTTCATGTCGAGTTCCGCTGCTGCAGAAGCTCCTCTCCAGGCCACGGCATCGCCCAAGGTTGGGATGGTGTCCATTCTGATTCCTGTTCTCCTTTCCACGGTAGTGACGCTGGGTGCCGTTGGCGGAGGTGTTTACTGGCTGATGAAATCCGGCAAGCTAGGCGGTGCAGCCACGCCCGCTGCCGCTGCTGCAGCGGCCCCGGTGGCCACGGCCGCCGCGTCACACGTCTTAGCGCTGGAGCCAATGATCGTGAACCTTGCCGATCCGGGCGGGCGGAGCTACCTGCGCGCAGCGGTAAGCCTCCGCATCCGCGACGAGGAGGAGCCAAAAGGCAAGAAGGAGGAGGCACCGAAGGATCCAAAGGCAGTGGACGGCGTGGCGACTGCCTTGCGCGACACAACGCTGTCTGTTCTGTCCAGCGAAACCTCAGAAACTCTGCTCGCTCCTGACAGCCGGGAGGCGCTGAAGAAGAAGCTGGATGAGCAGTACAAGCTGCACAACACGGAAGCGCGGGTACTCGAGATTTACTTCACCGAATTTCTGGTGCAGCGCTGATGCTCCAGCCTGAACCATCAGCACCACCGCTCGAAGCCGCGCCTTCCACGCTTCCCGTGCCCGAGATGCCCGCAGTCTGGCACGCGGCCCAAATTGTGCCGTTTCGTTTGAGTATTGCCATTCCGGTCTGCGGCATGAAGCTGCGGGATCTGCGCTCGCTAAGTGCAGGTGCGGTCTTCTGCACGCACGTCTCCGCGGCGGACGATGTTCCCGTCCGTGTGGGGGGAGCGGTGCTTGGCTGGGGCGAACTGGACAACGTGGACGGGCAGATGGCAGTCCGCCTGACCCGTCTGATTTAGGGGCCACCATGGGCATGAACTCAGAGTTTTCTTTGTTGGCCGCTGCTTCACAACGGGATACCAGCGGAAGTGTGCTGGGCCGCCTCGCAGCACTTTTACGCGGCGTCACGCGCCCGCAAACGCGTCGTCTGCTGTGTGTCGAGGCTCTGCAACTTGGTCCCAAGCGGGCCTTATATCTTGTGGAATGCGACGGATCGCGTTTCCTTGCAGGTGGCGGTAACGACGGGATTCATACACTTCTGCCTCTGCCTCGTCCTGGTGAACCGTTCACCGATCCACCTGCAAGGGACGCGCAGCCATGCAGCCGCTGTACTGGCTCCTCCTCACGTTCTTCTGCGTTGCTATCCAAGGCCAGGCACCAGCCGTAACGGCTCACAGAACGGGTGTTGTTACAAGATCCAACGGTCCTCGTAGGATCGCCGGAACGTCGCAAGAAAAGTCGACCGCCAAAGCGGTCCCGCAGCCTTCTTCCCCCGATGCTGCGACCGCCGCAGCACCTGGGACGGCAACCCCTGCAGGCGCAGCGACCGCCTCAAACGCCGGACCGGTGATGCCTCGCGACCGCAGCATCGCGGAAGCGTTGGCCACTGGGCAAAGCACACCGTGGGCGATAGCCGTTGGCCTGACGCTTCTGACGCTAGTACCAGCGATTCTTCTGGCAATGACGCCTCTTGTACGGCTGCTGATCGTCTTCCACTTTCTGCGGCAGGCCCTGGGCACGCAGACTGCCCCGTCGAACCAGATCCTGATGGCGCTCGGATTGATGATGACGTGGTTTCTTATGCAGCCCGTCGTGACGCAGATCGATCAAGAGGCGATTGCACCATATCGTGCAGGCACGCTTTCCGGGGAGGACGCATTGCAGCGCGGCGCTGTTCCCATGCGCATGTACATGCTGCGCTATGCGCGCGACAAGGACCTGGAACTGTTCGCCTCCGCATCGCAGACGCACCGCATGACGCGCCGTGAGGACGCACCCATGCAGGTGGTCGTGCCTGCATACATGATCAGCGAACTCAAGTCCGGCTTTCAGATCGGTGCCATCCTTTTCCTGCCGTTTCTCCTAGTCGATCTGGTGGTCGCAAGCGTGACCACATCCATCGGCATGTTGCAGATGCCGCCTACCGTGATCTCAACGCCTGTCAAAATCTTGCTTTTCGTGATGGTGGACGGCTGGCACCTTTTGGCCAGTTCCTTACTCAAGAGCTTCTAGGAGCGGCATAGTGGGTCCTGACCAGGTTGCCGAACTTGTTCGCCGCATGTTGCTGGAAGCTCTCCTCCTGAGCGCGCCCATGCTCATTCTGGGCTGCCTGGTCAGCGTGGCGCTCACGCTGGTGCAG
This sequence comes from uncultured Terriglobus sp., assembly GCA_964249285.1. Lineage (GTDB taxonomy): Bacteria > Acidobacteriota > Terriglobia > Terriglobales > Acidobacteriaceae > Terriglobus. The sequence goes on from CAXUBG010000006.1 coordinate 36,301, forward strand.
ACGCTCACCGGCATCCAAGAGCAGACCATCACCGCGGTACCTCGATTGATCGTGGTGTTCTTTGCCGGACTGGTTAGCATGCCGTGGTTTCTGCGGCAGGCCGTCACCTACACCGTGCATCTCTGGTCGGACTTCCACCGGTATCTGGGTTAAATGATGCCGGCTGCCATGGAACAGGACGGATTGGAGCGGCTGCTGACCGCTGGTCTGCTGCTTGTCATGCGTTTTGGCGGTGCCATCGTGACCATGCCGGTGTTCAGTTCGCGCGCCGTTCCGGCGCGGATCAAGGCCATCCTTGTCTTGGCGATATCAATTGTGCTGACCCCAATCGCAACGGCGGTACCTGGTTCAGCTGTGACGCTGAGCGCGTCTGCGTTGCTCAGCGAGATCGCCGTAGGTCTGTGCTTTGGATTGATTCTCTCCGTCCTTAACGAGGCACTACTTTTCGGCGCGACACTGATGGGCACTGCGTTTTCGTTCTCATTGGCAAACCTGCTCGACCCTAACTCGATGGTTGAAACGGAAGTCCTAGGCACGGTTTTGAGCTGGTTGGGCACCCTGATACTGCTTGCGGCGGGTCTGCACCGGACGATGCTGGCCGCCCTGATGCGGACCCTGATCACCGTCCCTCTGGGGCAGGCACCGTCAGCACTGCACAACAGCGAGGCGTTTACCTCCATGGCGTCCGGGATCTTTTTGGGTGGCGTGCAGCTTGCGTCGCCCGTAATCGCGGCGTCGTTGCTGATCGAGATCGCGATAGGCCTGGTCAGCCGCATGGCACCGGCTCTGCCCGCGCAGATCGCTTCGGTGCCCATCAAAACGCTGGTCTCCTACGGCGTCCTGATCGGAGCGCTGGCCGTATGGCCCGCGTGGATTGAGCACCGCTTCACTGCGCTGCTAGACATCGCGCAACGGAGCATGCGCTTGTGAGCGGCGATCGTTCAGAAAAAGCGTCCGAACAGCGCAAGAAGAAGTCCCGCGAAAAGGGCGAGGGAGTCCGCAGCCGCGAACTAACCTCATCCGCGGCCATGCTAGCTGGTTTGCTCCTGCTGCGCAGCGCCTCCTCGCAATTTGTCAAAGCATGGACTGGAACGTATACAGCGGCCATCGACGCCGGAACGCGCAGCTATCAAACCAGCGACGCACTTATTCGTGTATTGCCTGGAATGCTGCTCCCCGGAACAGCGCCGCTCGCACTCCTGCTGGCGGCCACTTTCTTCGGAGCCGTGGGCGTGGGCGCGTTGCAGAGCGGCGGCCTGCAGCTCCGTCCGGCGGCGCTGGCATGGAAGCCGGGACGCCTGAACCCGGGTGCAAACGTGAAGAACCTGTTCTCCGCGCGCTCTGTGTTGCGCTTGATGAAGTCGCTCTTACCTGCGGCGGCAGTGGTCATGCTTGCCACCTTTGCGTTAAAGCGGAGTGTGTTGCCCATGCCGGTAAATAGCAGTGCACGTCTGCCGCTCACCTTTGCCGCCGCGTACGGCTTGGCGGTGGATGCGGCATGGATTTCGCTGGGATGGTCGGCGCTGGACTACGTCAACGAGTGGCGGCAGTGGAGCAGCGGCTTGCGCATGACCAAGGAAGAAGTAAAGCAGGAGATGAAGGAAAACAACGGCAATCCGCAGACCAAAGGGCGCATCCGGCAGATTCAGCGGGCCATGCGCAAGCGCCGCGTGAAGGCCGATGTGTCACGTGCGGCTGTGGTCATCACCAACCCGACGCATTATGCAGTGGCGCTTCTCTTCGACTTCCAGAACATGTCCGCGCCCCGGGTCTTGACCAAGGGCCGCGACCTGCATGCGCTTGAGATCCGCGAGCAGGCGCGGTGGACCGGCGTGCCGATTGTCGAGAATCCGCCTCTGGCGCGCTCGCTCTATCGCGGCGTCAAAGAAGGCCAGGCTATCCCGTATGAACTGTACGCGGCCGTCGCGGCCATTCTGGCATTTCTCTTCCGCGAGAGCAGCGAACGGGCCAAGCGGGACGCCCAGCGAACACAGCATCGCGGCTACGGGTACGCCGCACCGGCACGCATCGTGCTGCCGCCGGTCGAGTACGACAACACTCGCAACGGAACTGAAAGCCGGTCATGAGCGAAGCCGCGAAGTCCGTCCGCATGTTTTCCTTTGCGCAAGCCAAGCCGTTCCTGCTGCCAGCGGGTGCCATGTGCACCATCTTTGTCATGTTGGTACCGTTGCCGGGAGTGGTTCTGGACCTGCTCCTGGCGTTGTCCATTACGGCGTCTTTGCTGGTGTTTCTGACTGCGGTACAGGTACGCAAGGCGACGGACCTGTCTGTCTTTCCCACGTTGCTGCTGCTGCTGACCCTTTTTCGCCTTTCGTTGAATCTTGCCTCCAGCCGCCGCATTCTGCTGCATGGCAGCGAGGGCACAAGCGCGGCCGGCGAAGTAATTCAGGCGTTCGGACAGTTCGTTGTCGGCGGCAATTACGTTGTCGGCTTTGTACTGTTTCTGGCGTTGATCGCGATCCAGTTTCTGGTCGTTTCGCATGGGGCGGTGCGCACCGCGGAAGTGACGGCGCGCTTCACCCTTGACGCACTGCCGGGCAAGCAGATGGCGATTGACGCTGACATGAATGCGGGTCTGATCGACGAGCAGGGCGCCCGCAAACGCCGAGAGGTCATCGCACGGGAAGCCGAGTTCTACGGTGCCATGGATGGTGCCGCCCGCTTCAATCAGCGCGATGCGATGGCAACGATCCTGATTACCGCCATCAACATCATCGCGGGCCTGCTGATTGGTGTCCTGCAGCAAGGTGTCGACCTGATGACCGCAGTCAAAACGTACACCATCCTGACCGTGGGCGATGGCCTCGTGACGATGATTCCCAGCCTGCTGGTCAGTGTGGCGGGCGGTCTGGTGCTGACCCGTGCATCATCATCAGGGACGCTGGATCAGGAACTCAACACACAGCTGTTCACCCGGCGTAACACGATTTTCCTTGCCAGCGGCGTGCTGCTTGCGATGGCGCTGATCCCCGGCATTCCGAAGATCCCGTTCGTCCTGGTGGCGGGAGCGCTCGCGCTTTTTGCGCGCAAGCTGCCAACGGAGGAGCAACAGCTT
>CAXUBG010000006.1:39386-39666 GCA_964249285.1 uncultured Terriglobus sp.
GCGGCAGCGTTTGCCGCTGCCACTGCCGGACCAGATGCCGCCGCACCCGGATCAGAGGATCTGGCGAGCCTCCTCAAGGTGGACGAACTCACTCTTGAAATTGGCTTCCAACTGATTCCCCTGGTGGACGAAAAGCAGGGCGGTCAGATGCTGAACCGTGTCCGCGCCCTGCGACGGCACCTGGCGACGGAGCTTGGCTTCATTGTCCCATCGGTGCACATCACCGACAATCTGCGGCTGCGTCCGCGCGAATACGTCGTCATGCTGCGCGGTGTTGAGA